>JAKAXN010000116.1 GCA_021816565.1 Actinomycetes bacterium | reverse complement strand
GTCGGACGCTACGGGATCGCCCCCGAGGATCTCCTGTTCGACCCGCTGGTGCTGCCGATCAGTACCGGGATGGAGGAGAGCCGCAGGGACGGCATCGAGACCATCGAAGGCATCAGGGCCATCAAGGCGGCCCTGCCCGGGGTGGGAACGATCGTGGGCCTGTCCAACGTCAGCTTCGGCCTGACCCCCGCGGCCCGCCACGCCCTCAACTCGGTGTTCCTGCACGAGTGCCAGGAGGCCGGCCTCGACGCCGCCATCGTCCACGCCGCCCGCATCATGCCCCTGCACAAGATCGATCCGCGCGTCGTCGAGGTGTGCCAGGACCTGATCTACGACCGCCGCGACGCCGAGCGCGGCTACGACCCACTGGCCGAGCTGCTGCAGCTGTTCGAGGGGGTCAGTTCCTCGTCCCTGGGGAGCGAGGACCGCAGCGGCTGGCCGGTGGAGCGGCGCCTGGAGCAGCGGATCGTCGACGGCGACCGCGACGGCCTGGAGGCCGACCTGGACGCGGCCCTGGCCGAGGGCTGGGCCGCCCTCGACGTGGTCAATGGGCCCCTGCTGGGCGGCATGAAGATCGTGGGCGACCTGTTCGGCTCGGGGCAGATGCAGCTGCCGTTCGTGCTGCAGTCCGCGGAGACCATGAAGAACGCCGTCGCCCATCTCGAGCCCCACATGGAGAAGTCCGGCGACGGCGGCGGCAAGGGTCGCATCGTCCTGGCCACCGTCAAAGGTGACGTCCACGACATCGGCAAGAACCTGGTCGACATCATCTTCACGAACAACGGCTACGAGGTGCACAACCTCGGCATCAAGGTGCCCCTGGCCGACATGGTCGAGGCCGCCCAGCGGGTCGGGGCGGACGCCATCGGCATGTCCGGCCTGCTCGTCAAGAGCACCCTGATCATGAGGGAGAACCTGCTCGAGCTCAACGAGCGCTCCCTGTCGGACATCCCGGTGATCCTGGGCGGCGCGGCCCTGACCCGGACCTACGTGGAGCGGGACCTGCGCTCGGAGTACCGGGGCCGGCTGTTCTACGGCAAGGACGCCTTCGAGGGCCTCCACACCATGGACCGCCTCATGGAGCTCAAGCGCTCGGGCCGCGACGACACGGAGTTCGGGCTGGTGCCCGAGGGACGGGAGGGTGCCCGGCCCCGGGCCGCCAGGGCCGCCCAGGCCGCAGACGCAGTGGGCGCGGCCGGAGCGGCCGGAGCGGCCGGGTCGACCGGCGGCGACATCCCCAGCCGGGCCCCGTCGGTGGCCACGGACAACGAGCTGTTCCGACCCCCCTTCGTCGGCAGCCGGGTGGAGCGGGGCGTGGGCATCGACGACATCGCCGCCTACCTCAATGAGACCTCCCTTTTCCGGGGCCAGTGGGGATACCGGCCGGACAAGACCCGCTCGGAGACCGACGCCGACTTCAAGGAGCGGGTCCGCGGCGTGCTCCGGGAGGAGCTGGCCAAGGCCCGGGCCAGCGGGATACTCCAACCGGCCGTCGCCTACGGCTGGTTTGCGGTCAACTCCGAGGGCGACGACCTGATCGTCTGGAAGGACGACAGCCGCAACTCCGAGTGGCTGCGCTTCCGCTTCCCCCGCCAGCCCACCGACCCGTGGCTGTCCATCGCCGACTTCTTCCGCCCCGCCGCCTCGGGCGAGGAGGACTACGCGGCGTTCCAGGTGGTCACCATGGGCGCCCGGGTGTCGGAGGAGGCGGCCCGGCTGTTCGCCGGCAACTTCTACCAGGACTACTTGCACCTGCACGGGCTGGGCGTGGAGATGACCGAGGCGCTGGCCGAGTACTGGCACCGACGCATCCGGGCCGACTGGGGATTCGTCGACCAGGACGGCCCCACCGTCGGAGGGCTGTTCCGCCAGCAGTACCGCGGTGGTCGCTACTCGTGGGGCTACCCGGCCTGCCCGGACCTGGAGGACAACGCCAAGGCCGCCGAGCTGGTCGGCGCCGACCGCCTGGGCGTCGAGGTCAGCGAGGAGACCTCCTGGCAGTTCCACCCCGAGCAGTCCACCGCGGCCATCATCTGCCACCACCCCCAGGCCAAGTACTTCGTCGTGGACCGGCCGTAGCCCGACGCCGGGGACCGGGTTTAGGATTCGGCCATGGCTCGCATATCGATCCCCGCCCGAGGCCTCGGCGAGCACGCCGACTGGACCCTGGCCCGGCCGGAGATAGCCGTGGCGATGGGGGGCCTCTCCACCGCCGTCTACACCCACTCCTCCCTGGCCAAACGCGAGCGCGAAGCGGCCCGCTACACCATCGCGCTCATCAACGACTGCGCCGTGTGCCGGGCCACCCGGGCCAAGGGCGGCGAGGAGGCCGGCATCGACGAGGACTTCTACGCCGAGATACCGGCCTGGCGCACCACCAGCGCCCTGACCGGGCGGGAGAGACTGGCCGCCGAGTTCGCCGAGCGCTTCGCCCTCGACCATCAGAGCATGGACGACGGGTTCTGGGACCGCCTGCGGGGGGCCTACAGCGACGAGGAGCTGGCCGACCTGACCATGTGCTGCGGCGCCTGGCTGGGCATGGGCCGGGCTCTGGCCGTCATCGGGGTGCGCGCCCCCGACGAGCGGCTCGTGGTCTGACGCCGTGAAAGAACTGCTCTACCACCGGTTCCTCCTGCCCACTGTCGACCGGCTACCCGACAAGACGGCCGTTCTCGACGGGGAATTCACCGCCACCTACAGCCAGCACCTGCAACGGGTGCTCAAGCTGGGCGACGCCCTGCGCCGGCTCGGCGTCGGGCCCGGGGACCGCTTCGCGGTCATGGCCCTCAACGGGCACCAGTTCCTCGAGCTGTACCACGCCAGCCTGCTCACCGGGGCCGTCATCAACCCGCTCAACCTGCGCCTGGTCCCCAAGGAGCTCGAGTTCATCCTCAGGGACTCGGGATCGAAGGTCTGCTTCGCCGACGGCTTCTTCGGGGCGGCCATCGACAAGGTGCGGGCCGAGGCCGGCCTGGACAAGGTGGTCCTGATCGGACCCGGTGACGTGCCCCACGACGCCGGCTACGAGGAGCTGCTGGCGTCCGGGGAGCCGATCCTGCCGGCCGAGCCGGAGGAGGGCGACCCGGCCGTGCTCATGTACACCGGCGGGACCACCGGACTTCCCAAAGGTGTGGTGCTGGACCAGCGGGCGCTGGCGCTCGACGTGTACAAGGTGGCCACCCGCTGGGTGATGGACCAGAACTACGTCTACCTGCACCAGACGCCGATGTTCCACGCCGCGTCGCTGGGCGGCATCCTGGCCATCCCGGCGGTCGGCGGGACCTCCACGTCGGTGCCGCTCTTCTCCCCCGAGTCGGTCATCGACGTGATCGACCGGCACAAGGTGACCATGACCGTGATGGTCCCCACCATGATCTCGATGATGCTCGACCACCCCGCCTTCGACGCCGGGCGGCTCGGGTCCCTGACCATACTCACCTACGGGGCCTCCCCCATGCCCACGGCCCTGCTGGAGCGGGTGCTCGAGGTGCTGCCGTGGGTGGACGTCTACCAGGGTTACGGCATGACCGAGAACTGCGGTCTGCTCACCTGCCTGGGCCCGGAGGAACACCGGCGGGGCGGTGACCTGCTGCGATCGGCGGGGCGGCCCATGCCCGGCTCGGTGGTGTCCATCCGGGACGACGAGGGTCGGGCGGTGCCGGTGGGCACCACTGGCGAGGTGTGCGCCAAGGCCGGCAACTACATGCAGGGGTACTGGAACCGGCCACAGGAGACCGAGGCGGCCTTCCGGGACGGCTGGTACCACACCGGGGACGCCGGTTACATGGACGCGGGCGGCTACGTGTACCTGGTCGACCGGGTGAAGGACATGATCGTCACCGGCGGGGAGAACGTGTACTCGGCGGAGGTGGAGAACGCCATCTCCAGCCATCCCGACGTGGCGCAGGTGGCGGTCATCGGGGTGCCCTCCGACCAGTGGGGCGAGGCGGTCATGGCCATCGTGGTCCCCAAGCCCGACGCCCGGGTCACCGAGGAGGCCATAAAAGCCTGGGCCCGTGAACGCATCGCCGGGTACAAGGTGCCCAAGTCGGTGGAGTTCCGGGCCGAGCCGCTACCCCTCTCGGGGGCCATGAAGGTACTGAAACGGGAGCTGCGGGCCCCCTACTGGGAGGGGAGGGACCGGGCCGTCCAGTAGCCGCCCGGCCCGGCCCGCTACCTGCCGGTAACCTCTGGGCCATGTCGCGTGCACTGGTTCTCGGGGGAGGTGGGCCGGTCGGTATCTGCTGGCAGGCCGGTCTGATCGTGGGTCTGGCCCGGGCCGGGGTGACCCTGGCCGACGCCGACCTCATCGTCGGGACTTCGGCCGGATCGGTCGTCGGCTCCCAGCTGGCCTCCGGGGCCGACCTGGCCGAGTCGGTGGCCCTGCTCGGGGCCGCCAGCGGCGGCGGTGAGAGCGGCGCGCCGCTCGACAACCAGGCCGGGGTGGAGGGGCTGCAGGAGCTCATGGCCCTCATCGGTCAGGCCGCGGCCGGGGGTGACGCCGAGGCGACCCGGGTGCGCATCGGACAGATGGCCACCGAGGCGGCCACCATCGCCGAGTCCGACTATTTGACGCTGTTCTCGGTGCTGGCTGCCGGCAGCTGGCCGGACCGTTTCGCGTGCACCGCGGTGGACACCTCCACCGGGGAGTTCCGGGTGTGGGACACCTCCTCCGGCGCCCCCCTGTCGGCCGCCGTGGCCTCCTCGTGCGCCGTGCCGATGGTCTACCCCCCGGTGACCATCGGCGGGCGCCGTTACATGGACGGCGGCATGCGCGACATGCTCAACGCCGACGTGGCCGCCGGCCACGACACGGTGCTGGCCGTGTCGTGCACCCTTTTGGACCTGCCGCCCGAGCTGGTGGAGGCCGGGCTGGTGGACGCCGGACTGGACGCCGTGCTGCGCGGCACCCGGGCCCAGATCTCCGCCCTGCGCGACGGCGGCTCAGAGGTGGAGACCGTCGTGCCCGGCGCCGAGTTCCTGGAGGTCAGCGGCTGGGGGCTGCAGCTCATGGACTTCACCCGGACCCAGGCCGCGTTCGACGCCGGCCTCCGCCAGAGCAGCGAGGAGGCCGAGCGGCTGGCCAAGTCCTGGTCCGCCTGAGCGGGCCGCCGCTCAGAGGCCGGCAGCCTGGGCCAGCTCGCGGAGCTCGTCGATGACGTAGTCGGGCCAGGTCGTCGAGGTCGGGGACCAGCTCCCGGCCGGCGACCAGGGCGAAGTCCATGGTGTCGCAGTAGCTCTGGACGGTGATGTTCAGCCCGACCCCGTCGACGATGGTCGACACCGGGTAGTAGTGGACCATCCGGGCGTCGTCGAGGTGGAGGGGCTTGCGGGGCCCCGGCACGTTCGAGACCACCAGGTTCACCGGTGGGTTCAAGCGGTCGGCGATGCGCAGGCGGCTGGCCAGTCGGGCGGCCCGGATGGCCAGGGCCGGCGGGGCGAAGTCGGCGTAGTCCACCAGGGCGGTGGCCGGCAGGAGGGTGAACCGGTCCTTGGCGTCACTCATGATCTGCTGCATCTGGCGCAGCCGCTGGAGCGGGTCCGGCGACGTCGTGGGCATGATCGTGAACAGGCCGGAGACCCGGTTGGTCCACGGGTCGGGCTCCTGGCCGGTGCGGATGGAGACCGGCACCATGGCGACCAGCGGGCGGTCCGGCAGCTCGTCGTGTTTGAGCAGGTACCGGCGCAGCCCGCCGGCGCAGGCGGCCATCACCACGTCGTTGACCGTGGCCCCCGCCGCGGTCTTGACCGCCTTGACCTCGGCCAGGGGGATGGAGCGCAGCGCCACCCGGCGGTGGGGGCTCAGGGCCCCGTTGAAGGGGGTCCCGGGGGCGATGGTCTCAGGGACCGGCGCCAGCGAGTCGTCGTGGCGGCGGGACCGGGCCGCCACCCGGGCGCCCAGCGGGTTGGGGATGGTGCGGGCCAGGTCGGCCAGGCCGGTGAGACCCCGGTTGCGGGTCATCTCCCCCACCGCCCGCAACGTCCGGACCTGCAGCCGGACGAACTTCCCCGGCTTGCCGACGGAACCGAGCACCACCTTCGACAGGACCTGCGCCGGGCTCGGGGCCCGCTCCCCCGGCGGCACGGCCGGCGACGACCCACCGGCCGGTGACCCCGGCTCGAAGTCGTAGAAGATGGTCATGAGCTCCGCGCCCGCCGCTCCGTCGACGGTGGCGTGGTGGATCTTGGTGAGCACCGCGAAGCAGTCGTCGGCCAGGCCGTCGATGACGTAGCACTCCCACAGCGGGTGGTTGCGGTCGAGCGGCCGGGCGATGAGCCGGGCGGTCAGGGCGGCCAGCTGATCGGTCGTGCCCGGCGAGGGCACCGCGGACTCCCTCAGGTGGAACTCCAGGTCGAAGTCCGGGTCCTCGATCCAGAAGGGGTGGTCCAGCCGGAACGGGACCTCGACCAGCCGCCGCCGGAGCGGCTCCAGGTCCCCGAGGCGCCTGGTCAGCTTGTCCCTCATGGCCTCGTAGGCCGACCAACCGGGCCGGGCCGGCCGCTCGAACACCCCCAGGCCGCTGACGTGACCGAACTGGGAACCGGTCTCCAGGTACAAGAAGCTGGCATCCAGCCCGCTCAGCTGCCTCATCGGTCCTACCTCCCCCTCCCGGCCGGCACCGTCAGCCGACTGTCAGAGCAACCCTGCCACGGCTCCGCCGTCTACGAGTACCGCGCTGCCGGTGATGAACGAGGCCGCCTGGGAGCAGAGGAACGCCACCACCTTCCCGAAGTCGGCCGGGTCGCCCATCGGCCCGGAGCGGCCGCCGAGCTGGCGCATCCGGTCGGTGGCGTGCACCCCCGGGCACGCCAGGTTGAGGGTGACCCCGGAGGCGAACAGGTCCTGCGCCGCCGTCTTGGCCCACGCCCACAGTCCGGTCCGGGCCAGGTTGGACAGGGCCAGGTCCGGTACCGGCTGCTTCACCGTATAGCTGGTGATGAGGCAGATCCGGCCCCACCCGGCCGCCCTCATGGGAGGAAGGGCTTCCCGCACCAGCCGTACCGAAGTGGTCAGGTTGCCGTTGACCGCGGCGGCAATCTGCTCGTCGGTCAGGTCCAGGGCCCGGGCCGGGGGCGGCCCGCCGGAGTTGCCCACCAGGATGTCCAGCGCGCCGAAGCGGTCGAGGGCGGCCCGGACCAGTTCGCCCGGAGCGGCCGGGTCCGTGACGTCGGCCGGCACGGCCAGCACCTCGGCTCCGGCGTCGCGCACCGCCGCCTCCGCGGCGGCCAGGTTGTCCGGGTCGCGCCCGCAGATCACCAGGCGGGCCCCGTCGGCGGCCAGTGCCTCGGCCGCGGCCCGACCCAGGCCCTTCGACGACGCCGTCACCAGGGCGACCTTCCCGCCGATGCCCAGGTCCACGGCGGTTCAGGCCTCGACCACGGTCAGGTCGTGGCTGACCCGGTTCAACGCCACCGGGCCGTCCGCCGACGCCACCACGATGTCCTCGATCCGGGCGCCGAAGCGACCGGACAGGTAGATCCCCGGCTCCACGGAGAAGGCGTGGCCGGGGACCAGCCGGACCTCGTTGCCGGACACGATGTAGGGGTCCTCGTGCTCCTCGAGGCCGATCCCGTGGCCCGTGCGGTGGATGAACGCCTCCCCGTAGCCGCCGGCCTCGATCACCGAGCGGGCCGCCCCGTCCACCGCCTCGCAGCTGGCACCCACCCGGGCGGCGGCCACGCCGGCGGCCTGGGCCTCCTGGAGGATGGCGTAGGCGGCCCGCTCCTCCTCGGCGGGCGCACCGGTCCACACGGTGCGGGTGATGTCGGAGCAGTAGCCGTCCATGGTGCCCCCGAAATCGCACACCACCGCCTCCCCGGGCTGGATGACCCGGGCGCCCGGCTCGTGGTGGGGGCTGGCGGAGTTGGGCCCACTCCCGACGATGGCGAAGTTGACCTTCTGGTGGCCGGCGGCGATCAGCCGCCGGCCGATGTCCTGCGACACGTCGCGCTCGGTGCGGCCGATCAGCGGGATGTGCCCGGCCAGCAGCTCGGCCGCTACTGCGTCGGCGGCCGCCGAGGCGGCGGCCAGGGCGGCGATCTCGGCGTCGTCCTTCACCGCCCGCAGCGGTCCGGTCACCCCCGACGAGGGCCGCCAGGAGGCCTTCGGCAGGGCCGCCTGCAGGGCCAGCACGAAGGTGGCCCACGTGCGGTCCGAGACGGCCACCTCGCGGGCCGGGGCGGCCAGGCCGGCCACCACCGCCACCGGGTCCTCGCCCTCCGACCAGGGCCGCAGGGCGAACACCGACGGGTCCTCCTCCACCCTCGGGGCTTCGAGGCGGGGGACGACCAGCGTGGCCTCCCCGCTGCGGGGCACCACCAGCATGGTCAGGCGCTCCAGGGGCATGGCCTCGTAGCCGGTGAGCCAGGGCAGGTCGGCGCCGAGCGACAGCAGCACCACGTCCACCCCGAGCTGCTCCATACGGCTGCGGACCCGGTCCAGGCGGGCCGCCCGGGGGGTGGTCACGAGAACGACCCGGCCAACTCGGTCGGGGCGGCGCCGGCCCCGGCGGCCGCTTGGCGGGCGTGGTAGCTCGAGCGGGTCAGTGGGGACGACTCCACGTGGGGGATGCCCATGGCCTCACCGATGCGCTTGGCCTCGGCGAACTCCTCGGGGGTCCACCACCGGGCCACCGCCAGGTGGTTGGAGGTGGGCCGCAGGTACTGGCCGATGGTGACGATGTCAACGCCGATCCCGTGCAGGTCGGCCAGGGTGGACACGACCTCGTCGAAGGTCTCGCCCATGCCGACGACCAGCCCCGATTTGGTGGTGAGCCCGGCGGCCCGGGCCCGGGCCAGGACGGCCAGGCTGCGGGCGTACGACGCCGACGGGCGCACGGCGCGCTGCAATCGGGGGACGGTCTCGACGTTGTGGTTGAGCACCTCCGGCCGGACGGCGAAGATGGCGTCGAGCGACTCCGGGTCGCCTTTGCAGTCGGAGATGAGAAGCTCCACCGCGGTCCCCGGTGAGCGCCGGCGGACGGCTTCCACGGTGGCCACGAAGCCCGATGCCCCGCCGTCGGCCAGGTCGTCGCGCGCCACGCAGGTGATCACCGCGTGGGCCAGGCCCAGCCGGCCCACCGCCTCGGCCACGTGCTCCGGCTCGGCGGGGTCCAGCGGGAGCGGCTTGCGGGTGTCCACCAGGCAGAAACCGCACGCCCGGGTGCAGCGGTCACCGTTGATCATGAACGTGGCCGTGCCGTCGGCCCAGCACTCGAAGATGTTGGGGCAGCCGGCCTCCTCGCAGACGGTGACCAGCGACAGGTCCCGCACGACATGCTTCAGCTCCCGGTACCCGGCGCCCAGGTTGGCCTTGGCCCGCAGCCACTCCGGCTTGCGGTCGGCGATCTGCAGTCCGGCGGTCGGGTCCACCCCGGCCTGGGCCAGGCGCCGGTCGAGCATCCGCACCGGGGTCCCGCCCGGACCCTCGCCCCTGGTGAAGGGGGCCAGGTCCCCGTCGGCGACCTTCCATGCCACGTCCCTCCGGTCGACACCGGGGTATCCCCAGATCCTGGCCGCCCGGGCCACGACCGCGTCGACCACGTCCTTCATGGACACCTCGACGCCCTCGGCGGCCAGGGAGGTCACCGGCTTGTCGGCGATGCCGCACGGGACGATGTGGGAGAACATGGTCATGTCCGGATCCACGTTGAGGGCGAAGCCGTGCATGGACCGGCCCTTCGAGACCCGCACCCCTATGGCGCAGATCTTGCGTGGGGTGGGACCGTCGGGGTCCACCCACACTCCCGGGTAACCCTCGAGCCGGCCGGCCCCGGCCAGGCCCAGGTCGGCCAGCACGTCGATGACCAGCTGCTCGATCCGGTGGACGTGGCAGGGCATCGAACCGGGGGCGGTCGGCACGGCCATCACCGGGTAGCCGACGAGCTGCCCCGGGCCGTGGTAGGTGACGTCGCCACCGCGGTCGGTGCTGACCAGCTCGGCGCCCACCGACACCGGGTCGACCAGCACGTGCTCCCGACGGGCCCGCACCCCCATGGTGTACACGGCGCGGTGCTCGAGAAGCAGCAGCCAGTCGTCCGAGCCGTCCGCCCACAGGCCCCGCTGCAGGGCCAGGGCGTCGCTGTAGCGGACCCGGCCCAGCCAGCGGGCCCGCAACGGGGCGGTCCGGGCACCTCCGGAAGGGTCGGCGCAGGTGCTCACAGCTCGGCGGCCCAGTCCCTCGTCTCCAGGATCTCCTGGACAGCCCGGAGGAACGCCGCGGCGTAAGCGCCGTCGAAGGCCCGATGGTCCCAGGACAGGACCAGGTTGCCCACCGGGTGGATGGCGATGCCGTCGGTGCCGTCGGGCATCTCGACGACCACCGGGCGCTTCTTCACCCCGTCGGTGGAGAGGATGGCGACCTGGGGCTGGTTGATGACCGGCACGGTGATGAGCGTGCCGAACGGGCCGGCGTTGGTGATGGTGAAAGTGCCGCCCGAGATGTCGTCCATGGTCAGGCGCTTGGAGCGGGCCTTGGCCGCCAGCCCGGAGATGTCGCGCGCCAGCGCCCTCAGCCGCTTCCCGTCCGCCTGGTGGACGACCGGCACGAGGAGGCCCTCGAAGTCGAGGTCCACGGCGATGCCGATGTTGAGGTCGTGGTGGACGATCAGCGAATCCTCGCCGACCGAGCTGTTGACATGGGGGAAGTCCTCGATGGCGTCCACCACCGCCCGGGTGATGAACGGGAGGTAGGTCAGACCGAATCCCTCGGTCTCCCGGAAGTGGTCCTTGGCGGCCGAACGGACCTTCTCCACCCCGTAGAAGTCCACCTCCACCGCGACCATGGTGTGGGCCGAGGTGTGCTTCGAGCGGATCATGTGCTCGGCGGTCCGCCGGCGGATGTTGGTGAAGGGCACGACCTCGTCGCGCTCGCCCGGCTGCGCCGGGGCGAAAGCCTCGACCGGGGCGGCCCCGGCCGCCGACGGAGCCGGCCCGGCTGCGGCGGGAGCGGACGGGGCCGGACGGGCGGCCGGAGCCGCGGGGGCGCCGCCCCCGTTGCGCCGGTCGATGACGGCCAGGACGTCGGAACGGGTGATGCGCCCCCCGGCGCCGGTGCCGCGGATCTGGTTCGGGTCGAGGTCGTGCTCGGTGATGAGCCGTCGGACCACCGGGGAGAGCACCCGTCCCGGACCGGCTTCCTCACCAGCGGCGGCGGCGACCGCCGCCTCCCGCTGCTCCTGCTGCACGGGAGCCGGAGTGGACGGCTCCGGAGCCGGGGCACCGGTACCGGGAGCGGCCACTACCGCGCCGTTGGAGGACTGCGCCGCCGGGGTCGGGCTGGGCGGAGCCGGGGCCGCTTGGGCGGCGGGGGGCTCGGGCTGGGGAGCCGGCTCCGGTTGGGCCTGGGCCGCCGGCTCGGGCTGGGCCTGGGCGGCCGGGGAGGCCGCCCCGTCGGAGATCACCGCCAGGCGGGTGCCGACGTCGACGGTCTCGCCCTCCGGCACCAGGATCTCGGAGATGACCCCCGACACGGGCGAGGGCACCTCGGAGTCGACCTTGTCGGTGGAGACCTCGAACAGGACCTCGTCCTCGGCCACCGCGTCGCCGACCTGCTTGGCCCAGCGGGTGATGGTCCCCTCGGTCACGGTCTCGCCGAGCTGCGGCATGGTGATCTCAGCCAACGTGCAATCCTCTTCCGGTCAGGGCGAGGACGGTCTCGCCGAAGGTTTCAGAAAGTGTGGGGTGGGGCTGGATGTACTGG
>JAKAXN010000115.1 GCA_021816565.1 Actinomycetes bacterium | reverse complement strand
CTTCCGCAGCAGCGCCTCCCGGGCCGGGCTGGTGAAGCAGCCGGTGGAGTACCTGGTGGGGGCGGCCCGGGCCCTGGGCCTGGGCGCCGACGGATCCCGGGCCTCCGGCGCCGGCCCGGCCGGCGCGCCGCCGCCCAAGGCCGCGCCCCGCCCGCTGGCCCGGCTGGCCGCGGCGCTGGGCCAGGAGCTGTTCAACCCGCCCAACGTGGGCGGCTGGGGTCAGAACGGATACTGGCTCAGCACCGACACCGCCTGGCTGCGCCTCGAGGCCGCCTTCGCCCTGGCCTCCCGGGCTGACCTCTCGGGGCTGGAGAAGTCGCCACCCGGTCAGCGGCCGGCGGCGCTGGCCGCCCTGCTCGGGATCGACGGGTGGGGCCCCACCACCTCGGCGGCCCTCAACGGAGCGGCCGCCGAGGTGGTGGCCCTCACCGCCCTGGCCCTCGTCTCGCCCGAGTACGTGCTGGCATGAACGGAGGCCGCAGCATGTTGACCCGTCGCCGTTTCCTCGCCGGGCTGGGAGCCGCGGGAGGTGTCGTCGCCGGCGGTGCGGTGCTGGACCACCTGCTGTCGGTCGGCGGTCCGGCCCTCTCCGCGGCGGCGCAGCCGGGACCGCCGCTCGTGGTGTTCACCCTCAACGGCGGCAACGACGGGCTCAACACCGTCGTCCCCTACGCCGACCCCGCCTACGCTTCGGCCCGTCCCACCCTGGGATACTCCGCCGGCGAGGTCCTCGACCTGGGCGCCGGCATGGGGCTCAACCCCAAGCTGCCCGGCCTGCACTCCCTCTGGCAGGCCGGGAAGCTGGCCATAGTGCGAGGCGTCGGCTACCCGAACCCGAACCTCAGCCACTTCGCCTCGATGGACATCTGGCAGACCGCCAACGTCTCCGACGGGACCGGGCCCGGGTGGCTGGGCCGGTGGCTGGACCGCAACCCCGACGACCCGCTGCTGGCCCTCAGCTTCGGGGCCACCCTCCCCCCGCTGCTCAGGGGGGAGAAGCGCACGGCCACGGCCATCACCTCGGACCGGATACCGCTGCCCGGCAGCGCCGGGGCCCAGGCGGCCTACGCCGCCCTGCAGGCCCCCGGACCGGACCGCAGCGGGCTGGCCGCCGCGGTGGCCGCATCCGGGGCGGACCTGCTCACCGCCCGGGTCGACCTGGACCGCCTGCAGACCGGCGCCGCCACCGCCCCGGCGACCGGGGGCCAGGCGGCCCCCGCCGGGACCGGGGGTCAGGCGGCTTCGGGGCCGGCCACCGACGTGCAGACCGTCGCCGCTCTCATCCGGGCCGGCGCCCCCACCCGGGTGTACCACCTGAGCCTGTCCAGCTTCGACACCCACGCCGACGAGAAGGCCGACCACGAACGCCTGCTGGGCCAGCTGGACGCCGCGGTCACCGACCTGATGCGCAGCCTGGCCGGGCACCCGGCGGTGGTGATGACCTACTCCGAGTTCGGTCGCCGCCCGGCGGAGAACGCCAGCGGCGGGACCGATCACGGGACGGCCGCCCCCCTGTTCGTGATCGGCGACGGGGTGAGAGGAGGACTCTTCTACGGGGAGGAGCCGTCGCTCACCTCCCTGGACGCCAGCGGCAACCTGGTGCACACCGTCGATTTCCGGTCGGTCTACGCCACGGTGCTCGACCGGGTGCTCGGCACCGATCCGGAGCCGGTGCTGGGCGGCCCGTTCCCGACGCTGCCGTTGATCTGACGGCCCGCCGCCGGCAGGGTCACCACCATGGCCGTGCCCCCTCCCGGCCCGATCGGGGACTCCGCCCGGACCGCGCCGCCCATGGCGCCCACCAGCCCCGAGACGATGGACAGGCCCAGACCCGAGCCGATGGGCCGGTCCGGCCGGGACCGGGCCACGAACAGCCGGTCGAACACCCGCGGCAGCATCTCAGGGGGGATCCCCGGCCCGTCGTCGATGACCCGGATCTCCACCACCGGGCCGGCCGGACGGGCTCCCACCCGGACCACCGAGGTGGCGTAGCGGAGGGCGTTCTCGATCAGGTTGGCCGTGACCTGGGCCAGCCGGTCCGGGTCGGCCACGACCACCGCTCCGGCGACGGCCGGCTCCAGCGCCAGCGTCAGGCCCAGGTCGGCGGCGGCCGGGGTGAAGCCGGCGACGGTGGCTGCCAGCGCCCCGCCCAGGTCGACCGGCCCCATCTGCAGCGTGAAGCGCCGGGCCTCCACCGTGGCCAGGGCCAGCAGGTCGCCGACCAGCCTCTCCAGCCGCCGGGCCTCCGAGGCGATGACCCCGGCGGCGGCCACTGCGTCGGCGGTGGCCCCGTCCTCGATGGCCTCGGCGAACCCCCGGATCGACGTGAGGGGGGTGCGCAGGTCGTGCGACACCGACTGGAGGAAGTGCCGCTCGGCCTCCTTGGCCCGGTCCAGGCCGGCGGCCATGGAGTTGACCGAGTCCACCAGGGCGGCTAGCTCGGGGTCGGTGTCGGCCGGCCGGGGCACCCGGGCGGCCAGGTCCCCGGCGGCGATGCGGCTGGTCACCTCCTGCGCGGCCCTCAGCGGGTGCACGAAGCGCCGCCCCAGGCGGCTGGCCACCACCGCGGCGACGACCAGGATCACCAGCGACGACAGCGCGAACCACGGCCCGGCGGCGGCCAGGGCGCTCGGCGGCCGCCGACTCAGCAGCACCACCTCCACCACCGTGCGGGGGGTGTTGAAGATCTGGATCCGGGTCCGGTAGGGGACCGCGGCGTAGACCACCCCGCCCTTGGAGCCCGAGACCGTCTCCATGGCCAGCAGCCGCTCCGGCTGGAGGTCGGCGGCGGTCAGCCCGGCCGGCAGGGCCGGCCTGGTCCGCGGGGTGGCCGGGTCGAACAGCTGCCCGCCCGGGCCCACCGCCAGCACCCCCGACCCGTCCAGGCGCAGCGTCGAGCGCAGGGCGATCAGCAGGGTCCGCAGGGCCCGGGCCGGGTCGCTCCGGTTGTCCGCCTCCTTCTGGACCGTGACGGCCAGGCTCCGGGCCTCGCGCACCAGCTCCTGGCGGGTCCGGGTGGAGGTGGTGTGCACGGCGAAGGCCAGGCTGAACAGCCCCGAGAGGATCAGCGTGGCCAGCACCATCAGCACCATGGCGACGGTTAGGCGGCGGCGCACCGGTCGGCTCCTCTCAGTCCAGCCGGTAGCCGACGCCCCACACGGTGGAGACCGGCAGCCGGGAGCCGAACTTCTTGCGCAGCTGGCCGATGTGGACATCGACGGTGCGCTCGTCGCCGTACCAGCCGACCCCCCACACCCCGTCGAGCAGCTGCTGGCGCGACAGCGCCAGGCCCCGGTTGCGGGCCAGGTGGGCCAGCAGGTCGAACTCCCGGGTGGCGAGCGGCACCACCCTGTCGTCGAGGCGGGCCTCCCTCCGGCCGGTGTCGACCTCCACGTCACCGGCCTGCAGCACCGCCCGCTCGGCGGCCGGGGGCCCGTCCGCCCGGCGGATGATCGCCTTCACCCGGGCTGTCAGCTCCCGGGGGGAGAAAGGCTTGGTCACATAGTCGTCGGCGCCGAGCTCGAAGCCCAGCACCCGGTCGATCTCCTCGCCCCGGGCCGTGAGCATCATCACCGGCACCGCGCTGGTGGCCCGGATCCGCCGGCACACCTCGAAGCCGTCGACGGGACCCGGCAGGCCGACGTCCAGGATCACCATCCGGGGCCGTTCCCGCTCCACCGCCCGCAGGCCGGTCTCACCGTCGCCGGCCTGCACCACCCGGTGCCCGTCGCGGCGCAGGTACATGTCGATCAGATCGGCGATGTGCGGGTCGTCCTCGACGACCACGATGGTTCCCGGCTCGGCGGCCATGCCCGGCCAGTGTGTCAGGAGATGGTGATGAAAGTGTTAACTACTCCCCGTGCCGGTCCGCGTTGCCATGGTCTGTCTGGGGAACATCTGCCGATCACCGATGGCCGCCGCGGTGGCGTCGGCTCTGGTGGCTGAGGCCGGGCTCGGCCACCGGGTCAGCGTCGAGTCGTTCGGGACCGCCGGCTACCACGTGGGCGAGGGCGCCGACCGCCGGGCCGACGCCGCCCTGCGGCGCAACGGGTGGCCGGCCGGCGGTCACCGGGCCCGGCGCATCGGCGCCGACGACGTGGCGGCGCTGGACCTGATCCTCTGCGCCGACCGGGCCAACCTCGAGGCCGTCCGGGGCCTGGCCGCCCGGGACGGGGACCGGGACAAGATCCGCCTGCTGCGCTCCTACGACCCCGAGGGCGGTGACGGGGCGGAGGTGCCCGACCCCTGGGGGTGCGACGACCGGGGCTTCGACGAGGCCCTGTCCATGATCGAACGGTCCTGCCGTGGCCTCATCGCCGAGCTGGCCGCCCCTCCCGGCTGAGCAGCTGCCCGCCGGGCTGCGGGAGGCCACCGTCGTGGCCCGCCTGGCCCCGAACGCCTGGCGGGTGCGCCGCGCCCCGGCCGGCACCGGGCCGGCCGGCGCCGAGCTGGTGGTGAAGACCGGTCCCGGGGTGGCCGACGAGGCGGCCGGCCTGCGCCGGCTGGCCCGGATCCGCGCCACGTCGGGCGGCCCCCGGGTGCCGGAGGTGGTCGCCGCCGACGGAGAGCTGCTGGTCACCGGGTGGGTGGCGCCGGGCGAGCGGACCCCGGCGGGGGAGGAGGAGCTGGGCCGGGACCTGGCCCGGCTGCACCGGGTGGCCGACGACTGCTGGGGCGGAGGGTCGTCGTGGATCGGCGACTGCCGGGTGGATCCCTCGCCCGCCCCCGACGCCGCGGCGTTCTACGGACGGCGGCTGCGGGACCTGGCGGCGCGCTGCGGGCTGGAGCAGACCGTCGAGCCGGTGGCCGCCCGGCTCCCCGAGCTCCTACCGCCCGGCCCGCCGGCACCGCTACACGGAGACCTGTGGTGGGGGAACGTCGTGTGGGGCGACGACGGCCGACCGTGGCTGATCGACCCGTCGCTGCACGGCGGCCACCCGGAGGAGGACCTGGCCATGCTGGCCCTGTTCGGCCCGGTGCCGGACCGGCTGGTGGGCGCCTACCGGGAGGTCAGACCCCTGGACGACGGATGGGCCGGGCGGGTGGCGCTGTGGCAGCTGTACCCGCTGCTGGTCCACACCGTCGCCTTCGGTGGTGGCTACCGGGCCGCCGCGGTGGCGGCAGCCGGGCGCTACGCCTGAAGGCCCCCGTCCCCGAGCGTTGTCACACACAGTTGCCGGATTGGGGCAATGTGGGAAGATGACCACGATCCTGGTTGCAGACGACGACCCGGATATCCGCGAGCTGATCACCTTCAAGCTGGAGCAGTCCGGCTACCAGGTGGCGAGTTGCGGTGACGGACCGTCGGCCCTGGCCGCCGTGGGCCGCGACGCCCCGGACCTGCTGCTGCTCGACCTCAACATGCCGGGCATGTCGGGCCTCGACGTGTGCCGGGCGGTCCGGCGGGACCCGGCCACCGCGACCGTGCCGGTCATCATGCTCACCGCCCGCACCCAGGAAGCGGACGTGGAAGCGAGCTTCTCCGCCGGTGCCGACGACTACATCCCCAAGCCGTTCAGCCCGCGGGAGGTCGTCAGCCGGGTGGAGGCGGTGCTGGCCCGCACCAGGAGCTGACGGTGGGGACCCTCACCCAGCTGTTGATCGCCATCCTGGGCGTCAGCGCGGTGGTGACCCTGCTGGCCGTGGCGGTGGTTGTGGTCCGCGTGGCCCGGCTGCGGGCCGGGCGGCGCCGGGCCCGGCTGGCCGGCCCGCTCCGCCCGGTGCTGCTGGCCCTGGCCGCCCACGAGGACCCCGCCCCCGACGGGGTCCCCGAAGCGCGGACCGAGCGGGACCTGGCCCGTCTGGCCGGGGCCGACCGCCGGATGTGGAGGGCGGTGGAGCCCTCCCTGCTGGCCCTCGTAGCCAAGGTGCGGGGCTCGTCGAGGGAACTGTTGGTGGAGGTGCTGCGCCGGCGGGGGGCCTACGAGGAATCGCTGCGCCTGACCGGGTCCAGGAGGGCCCTGCGGCGGGCCACCGGCGCCGACCGGCTGGGCCTGCTGGGCGACCCCTCGGCGCAGCCGGCGGTGATCCGGCTGCTCGCCGACCCGGACGCCAACGTGCGCCGGGTGGCGACCCGCGCCGCCGGCCGCCTGCCCTCCGAGGCGGCCGCCCGGGCGGTGCTCGAGACGCTGGACGGGCCCCGTCCGGTGCCCGCCCGGGTCGTCACCCAGGCCCTGCTGCGCATGGGCCAGCCGGCTGTCGCAGCTCTGATCGGGAAGGCCGCCGACGGCCCCCCGGCAGCGGCCGCCACCGCGGTGGAGGTGCTCGGCCAGCTGCGCAGCGTCGCCGCCTCGCCGGTGCTCCTCTCCGCCCTGAAGAGCGGTGCCCCGGAGGTCCGCATCCGGGCCGCCCGGGCCCTCGGGCGGATCGGGGCCCCCGCCGCGGTGGGCCCCCTGATGGAGGCCACCGGACCCGACCGGCCCCGGGAGATGAGGGTGGTGGCGCTCGGAGCGCTGGGCGCCATCGGCGACGGCCGGCGGGCGGCGGACATGGCCGAGCTGCTGGGCGACCCCGATCCGGGGGTGGCCCGGGCCGCCGGCCGGGCCCTCGGTGCGCTCGGCCCGGCCGGGGAGGAGAGCCTGAGGCGGGTGGCGGCCGCCGGCGGCCCGGCCGCCCGCCACGCCGAGGAGGCCCTCGGCTCGGTGGAGATGGCCCGGCACCGGTCCGCCCCGCGGGGCCGGGTCTCATGACGACGTTCCGCCATGTGGTGATCGACCTGCTGGCCGTCTTCGACTGGGCCGTGGTGGCCTACTTCGTGGCCATCAACACCAGCTACCTGGTGCTGCTGGCCCTGGCTTCGCGGTCCTTCGCCCGCTACCTGAGATGGAAGCCGCTGCTCGGCTACGAGGAGACCGCCGTCAGCTCGCTCACGCCCCCGGTGTCGATCATCGTGCCGGCCTACAACGAGGAGGCCGGCATCGTCGAGAGCGTCTCGGCCATGATGGCGCTCAACTACCCCGAGCTCGAGGTGGTCGTCGTCGTCGACGGCTCCAGGGACGCCACCCTGGAGCGGCTGGTGTCGCACTTCGGCCTGGTAGCGACCCCGTACGTGTGGGATCCCGAGATCCCCACCCGGGTGGACCCGGTGCGGATCCACCGGCCGACCGGTAGCGCCCCGCTGGTGGTCGTCGAGAAGGAGAACTCCGGCCGGGCCGACTCCATCAACGTCGGTATCAACGTGGCTCGCTACCCGCTGGTCTGCATGGTCGACGCCGACTCCATCCTCGACGCCGACGCCGTACTGCACGTGGTGCAGCCGTTCATCGACGACCCGGACCGGGTGGTGGGCACCGGGGGGGTGATCCGGGCGGCCAACGGGTGCGACGTGGCCCTGGGCCGGATCACGCGGGTGCGCATGCCCCGGGAGTGGGTGGCCCGCATCCAGGTCGTCGAGTACCTGAGGGCGTTCCTCCTGGGCCGCACCGGCTGGTCCGAGCTCAACTCGCTGCTGGTCATCTCCGGGGCGTTCGGCATGTTCCGTCGCGACATCGTGGTGGAGGCCGGCGGGCTGGACCCGTCCACCATCGGCGAGGATGCGGAGCTGGTCATCCGCATCCACCGGTGGATGAGGGACCGGAAGAAGGACTACCGGCTGGTGTTCGTGGCCGAACCGGTGTCGTGGACCGAGGTGCCGGGCACGCTGCCGGTCCTGGCCCGCCAGCGCCGGCGCTGGTCGAGGGGGCTGGCCGAGATCCTGTGGCGGCACCGCCGCATGATGCTCAACCCCCGCTACGGACGCATCGGCCTGCTGGCCCTCCCGTACTACCTCCTGTTCGAGTTGCTGGCCCCGATCATCGAGGTGCTGGGCGTCTTCGCGGTGATCGCCGGCATCGTCCTCGGGGCCGTAAACCTGGAGTTCGGGGCGCTGTACCTGGCGGTGGCCGTCGTCTACGCCATGACCCTGTCGTTCGCCTCGCTGCTGATCGAGGAGGTGTCGTTCCACCGCTACAACCGCTGGCGGGACCTGGCCGTGGCCGGGGCCGTGTCGGTGGTGGAGAACCTGGGCTACCGCCAGGCGGTGGCCGTGTTCCAGCTCCAGGGGCTGTGGGCGGCTCTGACCAAGAAGCAGCAGGTGTGGGGGGAGATGACCCGGGTCGGCTTCGGCCAGCCGGCGACCGACGCGGCCACCACCGGGGCGGACCGGCCGTGATCCGCCGGCTGTCAAGCACGCCGCTGAGGGTGTTGCTGCGCCGGTCGTTCGTGGTGGTCTACGTCCTGGCGGTGGCGCTCGGCGCGGCCGGGATCGTGGCCCTGGCCTCGGTGACCGACCGGCTGGACGTGCTGGTGACCCGCCTGCAGCCGCTCTCGGCGTACAACGCCTCGGCCCTGACCGACATGGTCGACGCCGAGACCGGACTGCGGGGGTTCCAGCTGACCGGCCAGAGGGCGTTCCTCCAGCCGTACCTTCAGGGGATCGAGGCCTTCCCCGACGCCATGGGCCAGGCCATGGCCCTGGCCCGGCCGTACCGCCGGGAGTCCTCCCTCCTGGCCGCCGAGCAGGCCGACTCCGAGGACTGGATCACCTACGCGTCCCCGCTGGCCACCATGGCGATCAGCCCCTCGGCCGCCAGCGACAACGCCGGCAAGGCCCTCTTCGACAGGATCCGGGTGGCCAACGCCGAGGTGGCCACCGCCGTTCACGACCGCATCGCCGGGGCCCGCTCCGGCGCCGACCAGGCCCGCAACGTGGCCTACGGCATCATCGCCGCCCTCCTGCTCCTGACCGTGACCGCGGGGACCTACACCGGGCTGCGCCTGCTGCGACGGGTAGTGCCCCCGCTGGAGGCGGTCACCCGGGCCATCATGCGCCTGGCCGGGGGCGAGCGCCAGGTCGGGGTGGCCGAGGAGGGCACCTCCGAGCTGGTCGACCTGGCCCGGGCGGTGAAGCACCTGGACCGGGAGAACGAGCGGCGCCACACCGTCGACCGCCGGCGGGAGCGGCTACGGCTGCTCACCGCCAACGTGGCCCGGGAGATCTCCGAGCACCTCGATCCCAAGGACCTGCTGGCGCGCTGCGCCTCGATCATCGCCACCGCGTTCGATGTGGACCGGGTGCTGCTGTGGCTGGCCGACGGTGGCGCAGAGCCGGAGCTGGCGGTGGAGTGGCGGGCCGCCGGGCTGCCCACCCTGGTCCAGATGGCCGGGGCGGACCGCCGGGCCGCGGCGATGGCGGGCCTGCTGGCCGGCCTGGCCGACCGGCCGGTGCTGGTGTCGTCGGACCCGGCGTCGTCGGAGGTCCTGCAGGCCTGCTCCGACGCCTTCGGGGTGGTGACCGTGGTGGCCTGCCGGGCCCCGGTCGGCGAGGAGGGGGTCGTGACCCTGGCTCTCCTGCACGGGTCGCCCCGGGAGTGGGATGCCGACGAGGTCGCCGCGGTGGAGACGGTCGCCGCGGATGTGGGCCGGGCCATCCGCCGGGCCCAGCTGTTCGACGCCGAGCGGGAGCTGGTCCACCAGCTGGAGGCCCTGGACCGGGCCAAGGCCGATTTCGTGGCCACCGTGTCGCACGAGCTGCGCACCCCGCTGACCAGCGTGAGGGGCTACATCGAGATGCTGCGCGACGGGACCGTCACCGGGCAGGACGACCGGGACCGGATGCTCGGCATCGTCGAGCGCAACACCCGGCGGCTGCAGGACATCGTCGACGAGTTGCTGACCGTGTCGCGCATCGAGGCCGGCACCCTGGTCCCCCCGTCGGAGCAGGTCGCCGTCGACGAGGTCCTGCACCGGGCCGCCGTCACCCTCGGCCCGCAGGCCGCAGCCGGCGGCGTGGAGCTCGACACCTCCGGGGTGGCCAGCCGGGCCCGGATCCTCGGCGACGCCGCCCAGCTCGAGCAGATGGTCCTCAACCTGGCGTCCAACGCCGTCAAGTTCACCCCCTCCGGCGGGCGGGTCTCCCTGGCCAGCCGGACCGATGCCGCGCAGGTGGTGCTGACCGTCGCCGACACCGGGATCGGCATCCCCCTCGACGAGCAGGCCCAGATCGGCGGGCGGTTCTTCCGGGCGTCCAACGCCACCGCCAACGCCATCCCGGGCACCGGGCTGGGCATCCGCATCGTGCGGGGCCTGGTCGAGCACCACCGCGGCACCCTGGATCTGGACTCCACCCCCGGGCAGGGCACGACCTGGACGGTGCGCCTCCCGCTGGCCGGGGAGGGGGCCGACCTTTCCCCGATCTCCTCGGCTTCAGATAACTAGTGACTGTGGTCTAGTCTCTTCGCGGACACTATTTAGCAACGGGGGATTTGCCCATGCATGACAACCCGGCTCCCGGGGAGCAGCACGCCTCCTGGTCCGAGGGGATCACCGGCAAGAAGCACAGCCGGAGGAAGTTCCTGGGGATCCTGGTGGCGGCCCCGGTCCTGGTCACCGCAGCCCAGCTGGAGTCCCGCCTCCCGGCGGCGGCCAAGACCCTGGACCTCGGCGGCCTGCTCGGCTCGCCCACCCCGACCGGGCTCAAACCCATCCCGTCGGCCCCGCAGCTGGCCGACATCGCCGACCTCGGAGAGCTGCTGATCCTGGCCTGTCAGCCCACCGACGGGCTGATCAAGGTGGTGGTGCAGAAGGACGGCAAGGTGCTGTTCAACATGCCCCGGGAGGAGAACGGCCAGGGCATCAGCACCGGCGTGGCCATGCTCATCGCCGATGAGATGGACGTGCCGCTCGACGACGTCATCGTCACGCTGGCCGACGCCGATCCGGCCCTGCTGTTCAACCAGATCACCGGCGGTTCGTCGACCATGCGGACGCTCTACCAGCCCGTGCGCACGGCGGCCGCCCTGGCCCGCCAGCAGCTGGTGGCGGCCGCCGCCCGCAAGTGGGGCGTGGCGGCCGGGTCGCTCAGCGTGTCGGCCGGCGTGGTGCACGGCCCCGGCGGGCGCAGCGCCACCTTCGGCGAGCTGTCCCCCCTGGCCGCCAGCTCGACCACCCAGTCGGCGCAGGCCACCCCCAAGGACCCCTCCGAGTACAAGCTGGTCGGCACCCGGGTGCCCCAGCGGGCCGCCCGGGACATCATCACCGGCAAGCAGAAGTACGCCACCGACCTGCACGTGCCCGGGGCGCTGCCCACCATGGTCCGCCGGGCCCCGGTGCAGAAGGGCGTGCTCAAGAGCTTCACCAACAAGGCCCAGATCAAGGCCATGTCCGGGATCACGGACGTGGCCGAGTTGCCCTTCGGGGTGGCCATCCGGGGCGAGACCTTCGGCCAGGTCATCGACGCCGTCAACGCGGTCGACGCCACATGGGCCCCCGGCCCGGTGTCGGAAAATCTGGACGACCAGGACATCTTCGACCAGCTGAAGGCCTCGGCGCTGCCGCTGGCGGTGCCGGACCTGCCCAACCTGCCGGTCGGTGACGTCAAGAGCATCGACCTGGACTTCGAGTGGGCCTACGTCAATCACGCCCCGCTGGAGCCGAACGTGGCCATCGCCGACGTCCGCCCGGACCGGGCCGAGATCTGGAGCCCCCTGCAGAACCCCATCGTCCTGCTCCAGGAGGTGGCCAAGATGACCGGGCTGGCCCAGCAGGACGTCACCGTCCATGTCACCCGGGGCGGCGGCTCGTTCGGCCGGACCCTGTTCTTCGACGCCGCCATCGAGGCGGCGGAGATCTCCAAGGCCATGGGCAAGCCGGTCAAGCTGATGTGGCACCGCACCAACGACATGCGCCAGAGCCGGGGCCATCCCCCCACCTACCACCGGCTGCGGGCCACCGTGGCCGGGGGCTCGGTGCTCAGCTACGAGCAGCGGGTCT
>JAKAXN010000638.1 GCA_021816565.1 Actinomycetes bacterium | reverse complement strand
AACGGGGACTGCAGGACTCTCCGACCCGAGCAGTGAAACTTCTAGGCGCCAGCAGTTGAAACGCGGTC
Source organism: Actinomycetes bacterium (assembly GCA_021816565.1). Next base: position 2,488 of record JAKAXN010000638.1, on the reverse strand, counting down.
CCGTCGCGACGGGCCGCAGGGGGACAGGCGGCGGCCGCAGGCAGTGCACGGGACCGTCGTCGGACTCCGACGCCAGCCAGGAGTGAAGTAAGGCATGGACGCATTCATCGGATACACGATTGCGGGGCTGGCCACGGGTGCCATCTACGCCATCGCCGCCACAGGGCTGGTCGTCACCTACACCACCTCAGGTGTCTTCAACTTCGCCCACGGGGCGACCGGCATGCTCATGGCCTTCCTCTACTGGCAGCTGAGGGTGGACATGCACTGGGCCGCCCCGGCCGCTCTGGTCGCGGTCATCCTGGTGGCGGCCCCCCTGTACGGCGTCCTGACCGAGAGGACCCTGATCCGGCCCCTGGACCCGTCCGACACCAACACCAGCCTCGTGATCACCATCGGGCTGCTCGTCGTGTCGCTGGGCGTGGCCTACACCGTCTGGCCGGTCACCACGTCCCGGGTGCTGCTTCCTTTCTACGGGCCCGGAGCCTTCGTCAGCTTCATGGGCAACCGGATCCCCTACCAGGAGCTCATCACCATCGGCCTGGCCCTCGTGGTGGCGGTGAGCCTGCGGTTCCTGTTCTTCCGCACAAGGGTCGGCGTGGCCATGCGCGGGGTGGTCGACGACCGTCCCCTCATGGCCCTCAACGGGGGGTACCCCGCCCGCCTCAACGCCCTGTCCTGGGCCATCGGAGCGTCGCTGGCCGCCCTGGCCGGGATCCTGCAGTCGGGTTCGGCCGGCGGCCTGCAGGTGCTGGACCTCACGTTCCTGGTGGTCAACGCCTTCGCCGCGGCCCTCCTCGGCCGGCTGAAGAGCCTGCCGCTCACCTTCGCCGGGGCCCTGGGGCTGGGTCTCCTCGTGCAGTACGTGACCGGCTACGTCACCCTCTCGGGCTGGATGTCGAACCTCAAGCCGGTCCTGCCGACGTTCTTCCTCTTCGCCATCCTGCTCATCCTCCCGCCGGTGCGCCTGCGCGCCGGTAGCGCCCGGGTCACGAACTCCCTGCGGGTGCCGTCGCTCCGGCGCAGCCTGACCAGCGCCGCCGGCTTCCTGGCCTTCGCCGCCGTCGCCGAGCAGTTCATGCACGGCCGGGTCCTGATAGCCCAGGCCGGAGAGGGCGTGGCCGTGGGCGTGGTCGGCCTGTCGGTGGTGCTGTTGACCGGCTACGGAGGGCAGGTGTCGCTGGCCCAGTACGCCTTCATGGGCTTCGGAGCGTGGCTCTTCGGCGCCCTCTCCCCCGGTGGGTCCCTGCTGGGCCTGATCGGGGTGGCGGTGGTGTCGGCGATCCTCGGAGCCGTCGTGGCGCTGCCCACCCTCCGGCTGAGAGGCCTGTACCTGGCCCTCTCCACGCTGGCGTTCGCCGAGCTGGCCTACTTCCTCTTCTTCTCCCAGAGCAACGTGATGGGCTCCACCGACCGGGTGGTCCCGAGGGTCAGCCTGCCGTTCGTGTCGCTCGGAGCGGGCCGCTCGGAGCTGTTCTTCGAGTGCGTGGTGTTCGCCCTCTTCGCCGTCGGGGTGCTGGCCATCCGCCGGGGCAGCATGGGCCGGCTGCTCATGGCCACCCGGGACTCCTCCGCCGCGTGCGCCACCCTGGGGGCCAACCTGACGCTGATCAAGCTGCTGCTGTTCGCCGCCTCGTCGGCCATCGCCGGCGTGGGAGGAGCCCTGTGGGGAGGGGTGGAGGGCTCGGTCACCAGCTTGAACTTCCAGTACGAGCTGGGCTTGTCGCTGGTGCTGATCGTCTACGTGTGGGGCGTGGCCTCCCCGGCCGGCTCCCTGCTCGGCGGGCTGTCGCTCAGCCTGATCTTCCCCCAGGTGGTCCCCCACCTCCCGTACCGGTGGTCGCAGCTGGCGCTCATCGGCACCGGGTTCGGAGCCATCAGCCTGGGCCGGAACCCCAACGGCGCCATCGGACGGATGTCCGACATGTGGCAGGAGCTGCTCCAGCGCGGGCCGAGCCGCCCGCCCACCCCGGCGGGCACGGAGACCGCCGCCGGAGCGCAACCGGCAGGGGATCAGAGGGAGGTGGGCACCCTTGTCGCTGCTGCGGACTGACGACGTCGCCGTCCGCTTCGGCGGCGTGCAGGCCCTGAGCGGCGTCAACATCGACGCCGAGGCCGGCCGCATCACCGGTCTGATCGGGCCGAACGGCGCCGGCAAGACGACCATCTTCAACGTCATCAGCGGCCTCCAGGCCCCGACCCGGGGGAAAGTGTTCCTGGACGGGTCGGACGTCACCGGCAGAAGCGTCCACCAGCGGGCCCGCCTGGGGCTGGCCCGGACCTTCCAGCGGCTCGAGATCTTCGGCTCGCTGACCGTCCGGGACAACGTCCGGGTGGCGGTGGAGATGCGCCGGCGCTTCACCCGGACCCGCATCGACGTCGGTGCGGCCACCGCCGAGCTCATGGATCGCACCGGGATCCACCACCTGGCCGACCAGCGGGCCGACACCCTCTCGACGGGGCAGGCCCGCCTCACCGAGCTGGCCCG
>JAKAXN010000637.1 GCA_021816565.1 Actinomycetes bacterium | reverse complement strand
GGCCGAGGGCCGCTACCTCTCCGACGAGCTGACCATGCACTACGGGCTGGTGCCGCGCACCAACCGCGGCATCTTCGCCATCAACGAGCTGCCGGACCTGGCCGAGCGGATCCAGGTCGGCCTGCTCAACGTGCTGGAGGAGCGCGACGTGCAGGTGCGCGGCTACAAGATCCGCCTGCCCCTCGACGTCATGCTGGTCGCCTCGGCCAACCCGGAGGACTACACCAACCGGGGCCGCATCATCACCCCCCTGAAGGACCGCTTCGGGGCCCAGATCCGCACCCACTACCCGCTCGACGTCGACACCGAGATCTCTGTCGTCGAGCAGGAGGCGTCGGTGGTCCGGCCCGAGGGTATGCGGGTCGAGGTGCCGGCCTACATGGCCCAGATCGTGGCCACCCTGTCCCATCTGGCCCGCCAGAGTCCCCACATCAACCAGCGTTCCGGCGTGTCGGTGCGCCTCAGCGTGGCCAACTACGAGACCATGGTGGCCAGCGCGGTGCGCCGGGCCCTGCGCCTGGGCGAGTCGGAGGCGGTGCCGCGCATCACCGACCTCGATGCGCTGGCCTCCTCGACGGCCGGCAAGGTGGAGGTGGAGACCATCGACGAGGGCCGCGACGGCCACGTCATCGAGCGGCTGGTCCAGCAGGCCGTCGTCACCGTCTTCAAGGCCACCGTCCCGACCGACCGTCTGCGGGCGGCCACCGCCGACTTCGACACCGGCGAGGTCCTCCACGCCGGCGACGACGTGCCGGCCACCCGGCTGGCCGAGACCCTGGGCAGCTTCCCCGGGCTCCGGGAGCTGGCGACCGCAGTGCCCGGGCTGTCGGGCAACGAGTCGCCGGCCGCGGTGGCCTCGGCCGCCGAGTTCGTCCTGGAGGGGCTGCACCTGAGCAAGCGGCTCAACAAGGACGCCGCCGGCAACCGGGCCACCTACCGGGCCAGGTAGCCACGGCCGAGCGATACCGGCGTCATTGCCGCCCGGCGCGCCGTAGCGTGTAGTCGATGGCTCACTTCCGCTACTCCCGCTGGGACGGGACCCAGGTGGGTTTCGACTTCGACGCGGATGATGTCTTCGCCGAGCTGACCGACGAACTGCTCTTCCACGGCGACCTCAACCAGGCGCTGCAGAGGCTGCTCCAGCGCGGCTTCACCGACCGCAACGGGGAGCGCATCGCCGGCATGCGCGAGATGCTCGAGCGGTTGCGGGAGCGCCGCCGGGAGATGCTCGAGCGCCACGAGCTCGGAGGGCCCTACGAGGACATCGCCGAGCGCCTGCGCGACATCCTCGACCGGGAGCGTTCGGGGATCGACCAGCTGGCCGAGGACGCCCGCCAGTCGGGCGATCAGCGCCGGGCGGAGATCACCGACCAGGTGGCGGCGGAGAAGCGTATGGCCCTCGACCTGCTGCCCCCGGACCTGGCCGGCCAGGTGCAGTCCCTGCAGGAGTACGAGTGGGTCAGCAGCGAGGCCCGGGAGTCCTTCGACGAGCTGATGGACCAGCTGCGCTCCCAGCTCATGCAGAGCTACTTCAACCAGATGTCGTCGGCCATGTCGGACATGTCCCCGGAGTCCCTGCAGCGGACGAAGGACATGTTCAACGAGCTCAACCGCATGCTCGAGACCCGGGCGTCGGGCGGGGACACCGAGCGGATGTTCCAGGAGTTCATGGACCGCTTCGGTGACATGTTCCCCGGTAACCCGCAGACCCTCGACGAGCTGCTGGAGCAGATGGCGGAGCAGATGGCGGCCATGCAGCAGCTGCTCAACTCGATGACCCCCGAGCAGCGGGCCCAGCTGCAGCAGCTGGCCGATTCGCTCCTCGAGGACATGGACCTCAGATGGCAGGTGGAGCGCCTCGGGGGCAACCTGCGCCAGGCCTTCCCCCAGGCCGGCTGGGAGCGCCGCTACGACTTCAGCGGCAGCGACCCGCTCGGTTTCGCCGAGGCCGCCGCCGTCATGAACCAGCTCGGTGACATGGACCGCCTGGAGCAGATGATGTCCAGCGCGTCCAACCCGGGGGCCCTGGCCGAAGTGGACATCGAGCGGGCCGGTGAGCTGCTGGGCGAGGACGCGGCCCGGTCCCTGGAGCAGCTGGCCAAGATGGCCCGCCACCTCACCGAGGCCGGCCTGATGGACCAGCGGGAGGGCCGGCTCGAGCTAACCCCCCGGGGGCTCAGGAAGATCGGTCAGAACGCCCTTTCCGATCTCTTCTCCCGCCTGATCAAGGACCGCATGGGCCGTCACGTCGCGGACCGGGTCGGCATCGGCCACGAGCGCAACTTCGAGTCCAAGCCCTACGAGTGGGGCGACCCCTTCAACCTGTCCATCGAGCGGACCGTGCGCAACGCCGTGGCCCGCGGCGGCACCGGCACCCCGGTGCGGCTGTCCCCGGAGGACTTCGAGGTGGAGCGCACCGAGACGCTCACCTCCACCTCCACGGTGCTGGCTGTCGACCTGTCGCTGTCGATGCCGATGCGGGGCAACTTCCTGGCCGCCAAGAAGGTCGCCATGGCCCTCCACGCCCTGATCACCAGCCAGTTCCCCCGGGACTAC
>JAKAXN010000114.1 GCA_021816565.1 Actinomycetes bacterium | reverse complement strand
CCTGGTGACTTCCCTGAAGGTCACCCTCGGAAATACCTGTCCGGGTACATCGGGAAAGACGAGGACGAGTGCCCAACAACCACGCCGCTCAGCCCGAGGAGGACCTGGTCCGCCTCTACCTGAACGACATCGGTAAGCATGCTCTGCTCACCAAGGATGACGAGGCCCGCCTGGCCCAGGCCATCGAGGCCGGCCGGGAGGCCCGGGCCGAGATGGCCTCCGGGAAGACCATCACCCCGGCCCGCAAGCGGGAGTTGCGCCGCCTGATCCGCGACGGTGACGACGCCGCCGAGACCTTCGTCAAGGCCAACCTGCGCCTGGTCGTCTCCATCGCCAAGAAGTACCAGGCGGCCGAGCTGCCCCTCCTCGACCTCGTTCAGGAGGGGAACCTGGGCCTGATGCACGCCGTCGAGAAGTTCGACTGGCGCAAGGGCTTCAAGTTCTCCACCTACGCCACCTGGTGGATCCGCCAGGCCATCACCCGCGGTATCGCCAACACCGGGCGCACCGTGCGCCTGCCGGTGCACGCCGGCGACCTCCTGACCCGTGTCACCAAGGCCCGGGGTCGGCTGGAAGGCCAGCTCGGGCGCCGCCCGACCGTGGCCGAGCTGGCCGCCGACCTGGAGCTGGAGGAGGAGAAGGTCACCGAGATCCTCCGCCACGCGGCTGAGCCGCTGTCGCTGTCCGAGCCGCTCCGCGAGGACGGCGACGCCGAGCTGGGCGACGTGGTCGAGGACCGCTCCGCCGTGTCCCCCTTCGACGCCGCCGCCGCCGCTCTGCTGTCGGGCGAGGTCAACAAGATGCTCATCGCCCTCGACGAGCGTGAGCGGGAGATCCTGCGCCTGCGCTTCGGGCTGGACCGGGGCGAGCCCCGCACCCTGGACGAGGTGGGCGAGCACTTCAGCCTGACCCGGGAGCGCATCCGTCAGATCGAGGCCCGGGCCATGTCGAAGCTGCGGCACCCCTCCACCGACCGGGGGGCCCGGGAGCTGCTCACCGGCTGAGCGCCGGGTACCCGCGGCACATCCGCCGCACTGCCGGGGGCGGCCCGGCCACCACCAGGTACTCGACGTTACGGGTCCGCCCGACCCGGCCCACCTTCTGCCCCTTGGGGTTGTGGATGCCTATCTGCGCGCCGACGTAGCGCTTGGAGTCGAAGGCCAGTACGGCCACCTCGCCCCGCCCGGCCGTCATGTCGGTCAGGTCCTCCAGGCTGATCCACCCCTCGTCGCTGCCGGAGATGACCACCACCTCGGCGGGCACCTCGCTCACCAGCCGGGCCAGGGCCGCCGGGGCGTCGCGCCGGCGGTTGAAGACGCTGGCCGCCCCCGGGTCCCGGAGGTCCACCCGCTTGCACGCCACGCCGTAGTGGTCCGGGGCGTCCCAGGCCATGAGCGTCTCCCACACGTGGTAGTTGCCGTTGTAGCGGTGCTGGTTGTACGGCGGGTCCAGGTAGGCCAGGGCCGCCTCGTCCAGGCCGCTCACCACCGAGGTGGCGTCGCCGTGCACGGCCCGGCCCGGGCCGGCCAGCAGCTCCGGCATGCGCAGCTCCAGGGGAGCGAACGAGCGGGCCGCCCAGGTCTTCAGGTAGGCCATCTGCACCCCGGTGGTGGAATCCACCCGGTCGGCGGCCAGCAGCAGGGAGGTGAGCAGTATGGACCGCCACGGGTGGTCGGGGCCCAGGTCCTCGATGGCGTCGCGGATGGCGTCGATGCGCCGGGCGTTGTGCTCCTGGAAGTAGCGGGCCCGCCGGCTGAAGGTCTCGGTGACGTAGCCGTCCACCCCTTCGAGCCCCTGCAGATGACCAAGGAACGCCGCTGCGCCTTCCACGTCCACCCGGTCGCGGTCGACGGCGATGAAGCAGTCGGCCAGCACCGCGGCGTAACGGGCCGAATCAACCGCGGTCACGTGGGCGCCCCTGCGCTTCCACTCCTGCGCCACCCGCGTGGTCCCGGTGAACAGGTCGATGGCCCGCTGCGCCCCCGACCGTTCCAGCAGCTCACCGAGCACGGGAACCAGTCGCCGCTTCGACCCCAGGTACTTGATCACGGCCCGGGCTTCAGAGCGTCCGGCCGCCGAAGGCCCGGGGCAGGCTGCTCAACACGACGGCCCCCACCAGGTGCAGCCGGCGGCTGGACACCAGCACCAGCGCGTAGTCGCCCGCCTCCGAGCCCGGGGCCATCTCCACCTGGCCGGCGGCGAAGCGGCCCCTGAAGGCCATGGCGCACACCGCGGTGTCGTTCTCGGCCGCCAGTTCGGCCCGGGCCCACCCCGGCAGCCGGCTGCGCACCACGTCCACCGGGATGCGGTGGACTCCTATCAACCGGGCGTGGCGGTCGTGGACGGCCGTGCTGCCCACCGGTATGGCCCGGTAGCAGGCCGACACGGACCCGTTCGACACCCCCGGTGTGGGTGCCCCGCAACCGGCCAGCCCGGTCCCGGCGGCCAGGGACAAAGCCGTGGCCAGCGCCAATCCGGTCAGGTGGACCCGCCGGTCTCGGCCCCCCGGCGCTCTCACGCCGACGCTCCCGACGGCGGGGAATCCAGGGCGGGCACCCGTATCGGCCGGCGGGCCTCCCTCCGGCCGGCGACGGCCAGGGTGGCCCACGATCCCCAGCCGAACGGCAGGATCATCCAGAACGACAGCAGCCGGTACAGCAGCACCGCCGCCACTGTCGACTCGGTCGCCCCGCCGAAGGTGACCAGAGCCACGGTGAGCGAGCCCTCCACCGCCCCCAGGCCGCCCGGGGTGATCGGCAGGATGGACGCCAGCTGGCCGGCACCGTAGGCCAGCAGGAGACCCCTCCAGGGGACGGCCACCCCGACCGCCATGAATGACAGGGCCAGGCAGCTCAGATCGGCCGTCCAGTTGGCCAGGCCCATCACCGCGGCCCGGGCCCACACCCCCGGCGACGGGCTCACCGCAGCCAGCTCGCGGGTCCAGCCGGAGACGACCTCGGCGGCCGGGATGCCGGCGTGGGGTCGGCGTAACAGCCGCTGGGACAGGCTCACCGCCCGGGTCACGTGGGGCAGCAGGCGGCGCCGCTCGGAGACGGCCACCACGAACAGCAGCGAGATCAAAAGGATGCCCAGGATGGCCTCGACCAGGTCGTAGGCACTTCCGGTGGACGCAGCCAGGGCCAGCCCCACCGCTGAGATGGCCGCCAGGGCGCTGAAGGTCACCACGTTGAACGCCAGGATCACCCAGGTGGCCAGGAGGTCGTCGGCCCCCCACCGGCGGAACTGGCGGAACAGGTACGCCAGGTACACCACGCTGCCTCCGGGAAAGGAGCTCTGGATGGCGGAGCCGGCCATGGTGATGCCGAACATCCGAGGTACCGGGATGCGGACCCCACCGGCCCGCAGCAGGCGCCTCTGGAGCTGGCTCATGGCCAGGTAGCAGGCGGCCTCGGCGACCACCGCCACCGCCACCCACCACCAGCGCAGCTGGTCCAGGTACCCGGTCACGCCCCTCAGTTCGTCGGTCTTCCCGGATATGGCCCACGCGGCCACTCCGATCGCCGCCAGGGCCACGACCACTTTGATCGCCGGCCAGGCCCGCGACAGCCGGCCCCGGCCGGGCGCCATGATCGGAGGGTCGGCAGGGGTGCTCACGCGCCGCCGATTCTGGCATCTCGGCGCCCGGACCGGCCGCCGCCCGGAGCCATGAGCGGGGGTCCGTCTGGCACGCTGGTGCCGATGTACGGACCGCCCGGGCCTGACCCCGCCTCCCCGCCACCGCCACCGGCGCGGCCGTGGTGGGCGCCGGCCCCGGACCCGGTGCTGGCCCCCATCAGCGCCCGGCGGGCCTACACCGAGGTCCTCCTGGTCTTCGCGGCGTTCTTCCTGGCCGGGGTCCTGGCCGCCTCGTTGCTACTGGCCGGGCGGTACCGCAACGCTCTCGACACCGCCAGCTGGGCCGCCTACGGCAACCAGGCGGTGGACGTGGCGGCCCAGATCGGCCTGGCCCTGGCCGTGGTGCTGCTGCTGTCCGCCCGGCGGGGCGTGTCAGGTGCGGCCCTGGGACTACGGGTGCCGCGGACCGCCGACGGCCGGGTGGCCGTCAGCCGCAGCATCCGCATCGCCGCCTGGGGCCTCTTCGCTCTCATCGCCGGCGGGATCGTGAACGCCGCCCTCCAGACCGGGCACCTGCCCACCGGGAGCCCCACCGCTCCCGAGCTGCTGTTCGGGGCGGTCGACTCGGTCCAGGCCGGGGTGATCGAGGAGCTGGTGGTGCTGGCCTTCGTCGTCGTCACCCTCCGCCAGGCCCGCCGACCGTGGTGGGAGGTCACGGTGGTGGCCCTGCTGCTGCGGGGCTCTTACCACATCTACTACGGGCCCGGCGTGCTGGGGATCCTGCTGTGGGCCGCCCTGTACTACTGGACGTACCTGCGCTTCCGGGAGCTGCTCCCGCTGATGGTCTGCCACGCCGGGTGGGACATCGTCGGGTTCCTGTCCCAGCGCTGGCCGGCGGTCAGCGGGGTGGCCGTCCTGGTCGTGGCGGTCGTCTGGATCTCGGCCATCATCATGTGGCTGAGCGAGCGCAACAACGGTCCCGTCCCCATCACCCTCCAGGGTGGCTGGGGGGCGCGACGGCCCGATCTGGGTGCCCCTCTCGGTCCGAACCGGTGGATCTGGCCGACCGTCGATGGGGGGGACCGGCGGCCGGTCCAGCCCGAACCCCCTCCTCCGGCCCCGGGCGCCCCGCCGCCCGGGCCCCGCCCGGCCCCTCCGGCGCCGTCCCCGCCCCCGGGCTGGCACCCCGATCCCGCCGGCTACAACCGGTGGCGGTGGTGGGACGGGGAGCGCTGGACCGAGCACGTGTCGTCCCACAGCTGACCGGAATCACCGCGACAGCCCCCGGTGGCGGTCCAGCCCGGCCCGGCGTTCCGGCTCGATCGACGCCCGAACCAGCGACCTGAGCCGGGGGGCGGCCTCCACCGGCCCGAGCAGCATCACGTCCCGGCCGGCCCGAGCGGCCAGGTGCGCCGTGGCCGCCCATCCGTGGCCCAGCCCGGCCGCGATCTCCGGCCCGTACGCGACCGCCCGGTCCTGCCCGTCCCATCGGATGCCCAGGCTCCGGCCCGTGTCTCCCACATCGGCGATCCGACCGAACGTCCCGTAGGGCGGCCGCCGGGGCCCGGAGCGCACGACGACTACCCGGTCTCCGGCCGCGAAGGTCTCCCCCCGGCCCGAGCGGACCGCCGGGCCGGCCCGGGCGCCGGCCTCCACCAACCGCGCCGCCCGGTTGAGCGACCGGACCTCTTCCAGGCCCAGCCCCACCAGCAGCTCGCTCCGGTCCCCGTCGCACCAGCGGCCCAGGAGCTCATCGGCGGCCCGGCGGCCCCAGCGCCCGGGACCCCGCTCGTCGGCGGGGGTCGGTGCCGGGGTCCACTCCGGCGGCGGCGGGCAGGTCAGCGCCCCGGTGCCGGCCGAGAACTCGGCCAGCCCCCGACTGGCGAAGTGGGCCAGGCGGGGGAGCGTCCCTCCCTCGACCATGATCAGCCAGCTGCCGCGGGCCCGGGCCGCCTCGAGGAGCTGCAGCAGCTCCGGTGTGCTGCGCCTGTCCGCCTGGTCCACCACCAGCACGTCGGCGGCCGTACCCGGGCGGTGGGCCGGCAGGCCCGTCAGCACCTCCCACCGGGCTGCTGAAGCGGCCGGGGTGAGGACCGCGGCCCTCAGCCCGTCGCGGTCCCATCCGGCCCGGCAGCCCTCCAGGTACTCGGCCTGGGCGACCAGATCGCTCCGCCCCGGCAGGCTGGAGAGGAAGCTCACCGCCGAGGCCGGCGGGCCCCCACCCCGGCCCCCGGTCGGGCCCGGTCCCGGTGGCCCGGGCGTGGCCCGCATTCCCTCCAGCAGGTCGACCAGGCGGTCGTCGGCCCGCCGGGCCAGGCTGGTCGTCCACCTCGGGCCGGCGGTCGGCGAGGCCGCCGGCTGGCTGGCCGCGCAGAACCGCTCGGCCCAAGATGCCGCCCGATCCGGTGGGCAGCCGTGCTCGACCGTTGCGGCCAGAGCGACGATGACGTCGGCCTCCCGGAAGTCGGAGCGGCGCATGGCCAGCCGGGACGCCACCCGCCGCTCCAGCTCCGCTTCGCCGGGCCCGAGCCCGCCCCGCGCGGTGACCCCGGCCCGGTCCTCCCCGCCCCGGCCCGGGTCCGGCCCCCGTCCGACCTCGCCCCGCGTGCGCCGGTCGAAGCCGGCCCGGACCACCCGGTCCTGCCACGGCTGGGGGGTCGCCCCGCGACGGGCCACGAAGCGGCCCTGCGCCGCCGCCTGCCGGCCCTGGGTGCTGGCCGCCCGCACCGCCGGACTCGGAACGCCGGCCAGGTCGGCCAGCCCGTCCGGCCGGAGCCGCCACTCCAGATCCCAGCCGCGCTGGCGTAGTTCGTGGCGCAGCGCCATCTGGTAGAGGGCGCCCAACCTGGCGCGACCCACGTACCACTCGCTGTTGCTTACGGCGCTCCACCCCCGGTCGGTGCGGGTGAGGTTGGCCACCAGGACGTGGGTGTGCACGTGCGGCTCCGATGCGGCGTTGCTCGCATGCTCGAAGCGGGCCGCGACCAGGCCCCCGGCGGGCCCGGCACCTCCGGGGGCCACCGCGTCGCGCACGGTCAGGCGCTGCTCCACGTGCTCGAGCACCCGGCCCACCGCCGCGGCGTGGGCCCCGGTCACCGAGTCGCCGGCCGGGGACCCGGCGGCCAGCAGCGACAGCGACTTCGGCGCGCTGAACACCAGGTCCCACCCACCCCTCCTCCTCGGGTGGCGGACGCGGGGCAGGAACCGCCCCGTGTGCGGATCGATCCCGCTCAGCACCGCCCGCAGGTCACCTGAACGCACCGGGCCGGACAACCCGAGCAGCCGGGCCGCTCCCGGCGTCCAGCATCCCGGGTCCCGACCGTCCAGGAAGTAGTGGGCGACCCCCGCACCTATCCCTCGGACCACGAGCATGGAAAAATACTAGCAATACATGTAAAAGCATGAAAGAGTTGAGAGACCAACTAACGACAGGAGGTGCCCCGTGCTCCACGCCGCTGCCCTGATCGCCGACGCCGGGTCGGTCACCCTGACCCCCGACGGCACCAAACTCCCCGGCTTCCCGGTGCTCCAGGACCTGGCCAACGGCCTCGGCGGCTGGGCGCTGATGGCCGCCATGGCCGGGCTGGTCATCGGCGCCGTCATGTGGGCCTTCGGTCACTACTCGCAGAACTACCAGCAGGCTTACAACGGGCGCCGGGGGGTCCTGGTCTCCGGTCTGGCCGCCGTCCTGATCGGCGGGGCCGCCCAGATCGTCAACTTCTTCCTCCACACCGGGGGGAAGATCTGATGCTCCTGCCCGGCCCGTCGCTCACGTGCCCGACGCCGGCCACCTGCCTCACCCCGCTCCCCGGCCTGGCCGGCGGGGTGGCGGGAGGTGTTACCAACGCCGCCGCGGGGGCTGTGCTCGGAGCCGTGGGGGTGTCCATGTCCAACGCCGCCGACTGGCTGGTGGGCCACGTTCTGGATCTGATGCAGGCCACCGGCCGGCCCCACTTCACCGGCGGCTGGTTCCGGACCGAGGCCGGCCTGATGGAGAAGGTGGTGGCGGCGGTCGTGCTGCCGGTGCTGATGGCCGCCTCGGTCGGTCCGGTGCTGCGCCAGGATCTCCGCCGCCTGGGCCGGGTATGGGGGGTGGGCCTGCCGGTGTCCGTCCTGGCCGGGTTGGCGGCTTCGCAGATGGCCGGACTGGCCCTCCGTGGGACCGACCAGGCCTGCCTGCTGTTCCTCGGCCGCAACACCCGGCACCTGGCATCGCAGTTCAGTGCCTCCATGGCCAGCGGGTTGGTCGCGAAGTCGCCGGTGTTCGTCCAGATGTTCCTCGACGCGGTGACGGTGGTCGGGGCCGTCCTGGTGTGGCTGGAGATGATGCTGCGCTCAGCGGCGGTCTATGTGGCCGTCTTCTTCATGCCCCTGGTGCTGGTCGGCTACGTATGGCCATCCACCGCCGGGATGGCCAAGCGGGGCGTGGAGATCCTGGTCAGTCTCATCCTGTCCAAGTTCGTGATCGTCGCAACGCTGTCGTTGGGGCTGGCCGCCCTGGGCGGCAAGGGCGCGAACTCGGCCATCTCCGGAGCCGGCCTCATGCTCCTGGCCGGCTTCGCCCCTTTCACGCTGATGCGCCTGGCTCCCGTGATGGAGGCGGCTGCCATCGGCCATCTGGAGGGCATGTCCCGGCGACCGGCCCGGGCCGCGGTGCGGGCCGCGGGTACCGCAGCCTCGGCGCCGGCCCACCCGGCCGCGCAGCTGCTCATGTCCGGCCTGTCCGGCCGCTCGGGCGGCCCGGGGACCACCGCTTCGCCGGTGGCCCCGCAGATCCTGGCATCGCGTCCGGCGGACTTCCCCCTCTCGGATGGCCCCGCCGGTCCGTCGGGTGGCGCCGGACCAGCAGGCGGCTCCGGACCAGCAGGCGGCGCCGGAGCGGTGGGTGGACGGAGAGCAACCGATGGCTGAGTCGCCCCGGTTCAGCTTCCAACCCCTCGAGCGGCGGGGGATCATCCTGGGCCTGGGCGCCGGTCAGCTCGTCACCATCGCCGTCGGTATGGTCCTCGCCCTGGCGGTGCACGCCACCCTGGGTGGATCCCCCGGCGCCATCCTGGCGGTAGCGGTCGCGGCCGGGACCATGGCGGCGTCCCTCTGGAGCCGGGCCGGCCGGCCGGTCATCGGCTGGGCCGCGGTGGGGCTGGACTGGGTCCACCGTCGGGGAGGCCGGAGCATCCTCAGCCCGGCCCCGCTGACCGGGACCCGGTCCGGTCCGGCCCCGGCCCGGCCCGGGCCCGGCCGAGGCCGGTGGGGGCGACCGGTTGCACCCGGCGAGCAGCGCTCTCTGCCACCGGTCCCGCTGGTGCCCGGCCGGACGCCACTGCCGGCAGGGATCGAGGTCGTCGGTGTCACCGGGTCCCCGGCCGGGGACGGCTACGGGGCGGTGCGGGACAGGAGGGCCGGTAGCTGGAGTGCGGTCCTACCGGTGACGGGCCATCCGTTCTCCCTGCTGGACCCGGCCGAGCAGCTGCAGCAACTCGACGCCTGGCGGTCCGTGCTGGCCGCCGTGGCCCGGCCCGAGAGCCCGGTCCTGCGGCTTCAGTGGGTGCGCCGCAGCGGGCCGCCCGGCCGGGAGGGCGACGTCGGGGCGGCCCCGCCGCCGGGATGGGACGGCGACGTCCCGGTCGTCCCGGCAGCCACGGGGGCCGCCCGCCGGGACTACCGGGCCCTGCTCGAAGCCGCCGCTCCGGCCACCCGCCGCCACGACACCTGGCTGGCCGTGACCGTCCGGCCGGACCGGGGGCGGAGACCCGGGGCCGCCCCGGAAGCTCTCGGTCGGGAGCTGCGGTTCCTCGAGGGCCAGCTGCGCCAGGCCGACCTGGAGCCGGGCCCTCCGCTCGACGCCGGGCAGTTGCGCCGGCTCCTCGGATGCAACTCCCTGGCCGTCCGCCAGACCTGGTCGGCGGTGCAGGTGGACGGGGACTGGCACGCCACCTACTGGGTGGCCGAGTGGCCCCGGGTGGGCGTCGGACCGGGTTTCCTGCTGCCGCTCCTGATCGGTTCCGGCCGGAGGACCGTGTCGGCGGTCATGGCGCCGGTGCCGGCCGAGCGGGCTCTGCGGGAGGTTCGCTCCGCCCGCACCGCCGACCTGGCCGACGCCGAGATCCGCAGCCGGGCCGGCTTCCTTCCGAGCGCCCGGCGGGACCGGGAGGCCGAAGGTGCGACCAGGCGGGAGCACGAGCTGGCCGACGGCCACGTCGAGTACCGCTTCAGCGCCTACGTGTCGGTGGCCGCCGCCGCCCCTGACGCGCTGGCGCTGGCCTGCGCGGAGCTCGAGCAGGCGGCCCAGGCCGCCCGCCTGGAGCTCCGCCGGCTCTACGGCCGCCAGGCCGAGGCGCTGGCCTGGACGCTGCCGATCGGGCGGGGACTGCGTTGAGGGCCCGGTGAAGCCGCCCCCCTCCCATCGGGCCACCACCGCCCATCTGCAGGCGGTGTACCCCTTCGTGTCCGGCGGGGGCCCGGCTGGTGGGGGACCGCTCATCGGCCACGACCTGCTCGGCGGACTGTTCTGCTACGACCCGTGGGAGCTGTACCGGCTGGGCCGCATCACCAGCCCCAACGCCCTGGTGCTCGGCCAGCTGGGCCGGGGCAAGTCCAGCTTCATCAAGACCCTCGTCTGGCGCCATCTGGCCTTCGGCCGTCAGGCCTGGATCATCGACCCCAAGGGCGAGTACGGGCCGCTGGCGTCCGCCTGCGGGACCCGGCCGCTGACCCTGGCTCCCGGGGGGAGGCTGCGGCTCAACCCTCTCGACGTGCCGGCCGGCGCCGGTGAGCAGGCCGGTTCCGACGGGAGGGAACGGCCCCGGCTGGAGCTGACGGCGTCGATCCTGGCGTCCTCCATGGGCCGGCCGCTGCGACCGGAGGAACGCACGGCTCTGGAGATCGCCGTCCGTGCCGTCTCGGCAGCGCATCCCCAGCCGGTCCTGGACCACGTGGTCGAAGCGCTGCTCGATCCCGACGCGGCCTCCGCCGCTGCGGTGGGGACCGACCGGACCGGGCTGGCCGCCGACGGCCGGGTTGCGGCCCTGGAGCTGCGCCGGCTGGCCCGGGGGGACCTGGCCGGCATGTTCGACGGCCCCACCACGGCCGGCACCGACATGGGCTCCGAGGTGGTCGTGCTGGACCTGTCCGCCACCTTCGCCTCCCCGGCCCTGCCGCTGGTGATGGCCTGCGCCACCGCCTGGTTGCAGGCCCGCCTGGGCCGGCGCGACGGGGTCCAGCGCCTGGTCGTCATGGACGAGGCGTGGGCCATCCTGGCCGACCTGTCGACGGCCCGCTGGGCCCAGTCGATCTTCAAGCTGTCCCGGGCACTGGGCGTCGCCAACGTGGCGGTGGTGCACCGGGTCTCGGACCTGAAGGCCGCCGGTGCCGATGGATCAGCCCAGCAGAAGCTGGCTGACGGCCTACTCGCCGATTCGGAGACCAGGATCGTCTTCGGCCAGTCACCGGCCGAGGCCGAGAGCACGGCCCGGCTGCTCGGCCTCACCAGGACCGAGACCGAGCTGGTCCCCCGCCTGCCCCGGGGGGTGGCCCTGTGGAAGGTCGGCGGGCGGTCCCACGTGGTGCAGCACGCCCTGTCGGACGCCGAGCGGCTGCTGGTCGACACCGACGCCGCCATGACCGGCGGCGGCGACCCAGCCGTTACCAGTGGCGGCCCTCCGGCGGGGAGCGCGTCGTGAGGCGCGACCCGGTCCGTCCACCCGCCGGCGACGCCGACGCGGTGCTGCTGGTGGTGGCCGCGGTGGTGGCCGCCGCAGGTGGTTGGGTGTGGCTGACCGGGCAGCTGGCCGGCTGGTCGGCCACCGGCCGCTGGCCGCACCTGGGCCTGGCCGCCCTGGTGGGGGTGTTCCGCCGGCTGCCCCGGTCCGTGGCCGACCCGGGGGCGGCGTGGCCCGCGGGGGGCGGATGGCGGCGGGCGGGTGCCGGGCTGTTCTACGCCTGGGGTGCCGCCGGGTTGGCGGTCGGTGCGGCCGTCGTCCTGGCCGCCCGCCGAGCGGCCGGCCACCGGCCCGGGGTCGGCGGTCCCGGGCCCGGGCCGGCCCGCCGGGGTGGCGGTTGGGCCCGGCCCGGCGACGTGCGCGCCGTGCTGGTGGGCCGGGTGGGGTGGCCCGGTCGGGTGGGGCGGGCCGGCCGGCTGGTGGTGGGCCGGATGGTGCCACGGCGGGTCGCCGGCCGGTCCCGGCTGGTGGCCACC
>JAKAXN010000636.1 GCA_021816565.1 Actinomycetes bacterium | reverse complement strand
ACCGGGCGTCCACTGGGAAGGGGTTCTGCTGTCGGACCTGCTGGACCGGGCCGGTGTGGCGGCGCAGGGGACGGCGCTGCGCTTCGAGTCGTTCGACGGGACCTACACCGAGAGCCTCACCGTCGACCAGGCACGCCGGCCCGACGTGATGGTGGCCTACTCGATGTCGGGGGCGCCGCTCGGCCGCGAGCACGGCGGGCCTGTCCGGCTGTACGTGGCCCCCATGTACGGCTACAAGTCCATCAAGTGGCTCTCGCGCATAGAGGTGGTGGACCGGGTGGAGCCCGGCTACTGGGAACAGGTCGGCGGTTACGCCGTCAACGCATGGGTGGGGCGCAGCAATGGCCGCAACGACCCGCCCACCTGAGCCGGCGGTCCCCGCCGGGCCGGCTCTGCTGGAGCGCTTCGACGCCGTCGAACGGTTGGCCCACTGGGCCAATGCGGCGCTGTTCCTGGCCCTGGTGGCCACCGGTGCGCTGCTCTACGTGGCCCCGCTCGGGGACCTGGTGGGCCGTCGGGCCCTGGTCGAGGATGTGCACGTCTGGTGCGGGGTGGCCCTGCCGGTCCCGCTGGCGGTGGCCTTGGCCGGCCGCTGGGGATCGGCTCTCCGGGCGGATCTCAGGAGGTTCAACCGGTGGTCGCACGGCGACCGGTTGTGGCTGGGCGCGCTCACGCTCCGCCGCCCCGAGCGCCTGGCGGTCATGGCCCGGGTCGAGGTGGGCAAGTTCAACGCCGGACAGAAGCTCAACGCCGCCTTCACCGCCGGCGCCGGCCTGGTGATGCTCGGCACCGGCGCCATCATGCGCTGGTACCGGCCGTGGCCGCTGGCGTGGCGGACCGGAGCCACCTTCGTGCACGACTGGCTGGCCCTGGCGGCCGGGCTGGTCATCCTCGGCCACATCGCCATGGCCCTGCGCCACCCCGAGTCGCTGCGCTCGATGTGGACCGGCCGGGTCAGCAGGCGCTGGGCCGAGGAGCACGCCCCCGGCTGGCTGGCCGGCCACGACGGCTGAGCGGGGCGACCCGGCCCCGGCTACAGGGCCGGGTCCACCGCCGCCACTGCGTCGTCGAGCACGCCTGCCGCCCGGTCCACCTCGTCGGCGGTGACCGACAGTGGGGGAGCGATCCGGATGACGTTGCCGGCCACGCCGCCCCGGCCCACCAGCAGGCCCCGGCGGCGGGTCTCCTCGAGCACCAGGCGGGCGGCCTCGGGGGCCGGGTCCCGGCTGCCCGGCCGGACCAGCTCCAGAGACACCATCAGGCCCCGGCCCCGGACCTCGCCCACCACGGCGAACCGGTCGGCCAGCGGCCGCAGCCGGTCCATCAGCTGGGTGCCCCGGGCCAGGGCATTGGCCTGGAGGTCGTTGGACAACAGGTACTCCAGGTTGGCCAGGGCCCCGGCGGTGGCGAGCGGGTTGCCACCGAAGGTGGAGATCGAGTTGGCGCTCACCGCGTCGATCAGATCGGCCCGCCCGACCAGGCCGCCCAGGGCCAGCCCGTTGCCCAGGCCCTTGGCGAAGGTCAGCAGGTCCGGCGTGAAACCGTGGGCCTGGTAGCCCCAGAAGTGCCGGCCGGTCCGGCCCCAGCCGGTCTGCACCTCGTCGGACACGAAGAGGATGCCGTAGTCGGCCAGCACCTCGCGGAAGGCCCCGAGGAGGCCGTCAGGGGGCACCGCGAAGCCGGCCACCCCCTGGATCGGCTCGGCGATCATGCAGGCCACGTCCCCGGCGGTGGTGGTCTCGATCACGTCCCTCAGGTCCGCCACGCAGGCGTCGATGTAGCGGTCGTCGGGGAGGTCCCGGTACGGGCTGCGGTAGCGGTACCCACCGTGCACGTACGAGACGTTGACCGGGGTCAGGCTGGACGACGACCAGCTGCGGATCCCGGTTGCGGCCATGGTGGCGAACGACCGGCCGTGGTAGCTGTGGCGCAGGGCCAGCACCTGGTTGGACCGGCGGGCGCCGCAGCACAGCATCAGCGCCGTGTCGTTGGCCTCGCTGCCGGAGTTGGTGAAGAAGACCTTGGCGTCGTCGATCCCCGACAGGCCGGCCACCCGCTCGGCCAACTCCACCATGGGCCGGATCAGGTACAGCGTGGAGGTGTGCAGCACCCGGCCGGCCTGGGCCCGGATGGCCTCCACCACCTCGGGAACCGAGTGGCCGGTCATGGTGGTGAGGATGCCCCCGAAGAAGTCCAGGTAGACCCGGCCCTGCGAGTCGGTGACCGTGCGGCCGTCCCCCGAGACGATCTCGATGGGCTCGTCGTAGAAGAGGCTCAGCCAGCGGGGCATCACCGCCCGGTGCCGGCTCAGCAGGTCGTCGCTCACCCGACGTCCTGTCCCCTCGGCAGGCGCTCGGCCGGCCATCCCAGGAGGTCGACGGCCGAATCGCAGGCGTAGCGGTCGGTCATCCCGTCGACGTAGGCCACCGCGGCCAGGACCGGGTCCTCGGCCCGGCGGAACTCGGGGGGCAGGTCGTCGGGGTTGCGGATCAGGTGCTCCACCAGCGCCTCCAGCATGTCGATCACCGTACGCCCCTGCGCCACCGACTCGGGCCGCAGGTAG
>JAKAXN010000113.1 GCA_021816565.1 Actinomycetes bacterium | reverse complement strand
CAACCTGGCCGAGGTCGAGATGCCCGGCCTCATGTCGCTGCGCAGGGAGTACGCCGGGCAGAAGCCCCTCGCCGGGGCCCGCATCACCGGATCGCTCCACATGACCGTGCAGACCGCGGTCCTCATCGAGACCCTCGTGGCCCTCGGAGCCGAAGTCCGCTGGGCGTCGTGCAACATCTTCTCCACCCAGGACCACGCGGCGGCGGCCATCGCCGCCGCCGGTATCCCGGTCTACGCCTGGAAGGGCGAGACCCTCGAAGAGTACTGGTGGTGCACCGAGACGGCGCTGCGCTGGCCCGACGGGCAGGGTCCCAACATGATCCTCGACGACGGCGGCGACGCCACGCTGCTGGTCCACCTGGGCGCCGAGTGCGAGCGCGACGGCAAGGTCCCCGAGCTCGGCCCCGAGGACTCCGAGGAGTACGGCATCATCCTGGCCACGCTCAACCGGACCCTCCGCGAGGACGGCAAGCTGTGGACCGGCATCGCCGAGGGCATCAAGGGGGTCACCGAGGAGACCACCACCGGGGTCCACCGGCTCTACCAGCGCCACGAGCGGGGCGACCTGCGCTTCCCGGCCATCAACGTCAACGACTCGGTGACCAAGTCCAAGTTCGACAACCTCTACGGCTGCCGACACTCCCTCATCGACGGCATCTTCCGGGCCACCGACGTCATGATCGCCGGGAAGGTGGCCGTGGTCTTCGGCTACGGAGACGTGGGCAAGGGCTGCGCCCAGTCGCTGCGGGGCCAGGGGGCCCGGGTCATCATCACCGAGATCGACCCCATCTGCGCCCTGCAGGCCGCCATGGAGGGCTACCAGGTCCTCACCCTCGATGATGTCGTCAGCACCGCTGACATCTTCGTGACGGCGACCGGCAACCGTGACATCGTCACCGCCGAGCACATGTCGAAGATGAAGCACAACGCCATCGTCTGCAACATCGGCCATTTCGACAACGAGATCGACATGGCCGGCCTGGCCCGGATCCCCGGTATCACCCGGACCCAGATCAAGCCCCAGGTGGACTCCTGGGACTTCCCCGACGGCCACTCGGTCATCGTGCTGGCCGAGGGCCGCCTGGTGAACCTGGGCTGCGCCACCGGCCACCCCAGCTTCGTCATGTCCTCGTCGTTCACCAACCAGGTGCTGGCCCAGATCGAGCTGTTCACCCGCACCGAGCACTACCCGGTGGGCGTCTACGTGCTGCCCCGCCACCTGGACGAGAAGGTGGCCCGCCTGCACCTGGAGAAGCTGGGCGTCAAGCTGTCCCAGCTGAGCGAGCGCCAGGCCGACTACCTGGGCGTACCGCTCGAGGGCCCCTACAAGCCCGAGCAGTACCGGTACTGACGGGCCCGACGGTGGCGGGTCGGATCGGCGCCTATCCGGGCACCTTCGACCCGCCCACCGTCGCCCACCTGGCGGTGGCCGAGGCGGCCTGGAGGCAGGGCGGGCTGGCCCGGGTGGAGCTGGTCGTGTCCCGACAGCCGCTCGGCAAGGCCCCCTCGGTGCCGTCGTTCACCGACCGGCTGGCCGTGCTGGCCGAGGTGGCCGCCACCCGCCCCTGGCTTGAGGTCTCGGTGACCGACCACCGGCTCATCGCCGAGGTGGCAGCCGGCTACGACGCCGTGATCATGGGTCTGGACAAGTGGCACCAGGTGATGGACCCGGCCTGGTACGGCGGTTCCGAGCAGGCCCGCGACGCCGCCGTGGCCTCCCTCCCGGCGGTCCTTCTGGCCCGGCGCGACGGCTCCCCCGTCCCGGCGGAGCTGCCCACCTCGGTGCAGGTGCTCGAGGTCCACGCCGGGCACATGCCGGTCTCGTCGACCCGGGCCCGGACCGGCAGGGCGGAGTGGATGCTGCCCGAGGCGGCCCGTTTCGACGCCCGCACCGGGGCCTGGAGCGACCCGGACCGCTACCTGCGTTCCGGCGGCTCCGACTAGCCTCTCGCCGATGCCCGGCCAGACCCCATCCCCGCAGGAGTGACCCCGATCTACGCGGCCGGGGGCCTCCTGGTGGCGGCGCAGGTCCTCGGGATCTACGCCCTGATCACCCGCAAGGCCGACTTCGTCTTCGCCGTGGTGATGGCCGTCCTCCTGGTCTCGGCGGTGGTGCTCGGCGGCTACGGGGTCTACCACCGCATCCACTGAAACCGCCGGCCGCGGGGACGGCCTTTCAGCGGTCCGGCCGCCCTATAGGGGCGCTGCGGGCCCCGCTCAGGCGGATCAGGTCGGCCGGCGGCAGCTCCAGCTCCAGGCCCCGGCGGCCGGCGCTCACGAACACGGTCGGCCAGCGCCCGGCCCCGGAATCCACCACGGTGGCGATCCGCCGCTTCTGGCCGAGGGGGCTGATCCCGCCCACCACGTAGCCGGTCAGCCGCTCGGCCTCGGCCGGGTGGGCCATCACCGCCCGGTGCCCACCGAGGGCGGCGGCCAGGGCCTTCAGGTCCAACTCCCCCGACACCGGCACCACGGCCACCACCGGCCGGCCGTCGACCAGCGCCACCAGGGTCTTGTACACCCGGTCCGGGTCCACGTCGAGGGCCTCGGCGGCCTCCTCCCCGTAGGAGGGGGCGTCGGGATCGTGGTCGTAGCGGTGCACCTGGAACTCCACTCCGGCGCGCGCCACCACCGTCACCGCCGGAGTGGGCCCCGACGCCGGGCTCAGGTCAGCGCCCCTTGAAGGCCGGGGGCCTCCGCTCCAGGCTGGCGCGGGCGCCTTCGGCGAAGTCCTCCGTGACGCGCAGCCGCACCTGCTCGGCGTCCTCGCGTTCGGTTATGCGGGCCACCTCGTCGGCCAGATGGCCGCGCATGGTCTGGCGGATGGAGCGGACCGCCAGCGGAGCCGACCCGGCGATCTCGCCCGCCAGGGCCCGGGCCTCGGCCCGCACCGAGGACAGGTCCACGAGGCGGTCGCACAGGCCGCGGGCCCGGGCCTCCTCGCCGCCGATCCGCCGGCCGGTGTAGAGCATCTCCAGGGCGAACTGCTGGCCGACGATGGGCGGCAGCGTCACGCTCAGACCGAACCCCTGGTGGAAGCCCAGGCGGGCGAAGTTGGCGGCGAAGCGGGCCTCCGGCGCGGCCACCCGGAAGTCGGCCGAGCAGGCCACGCCCAGCCCGCCGCCGACGGCCGCGCCCTGCACGGCCGCCACCACCGGAAGGGGGGCCCGGAACAGCCGCACGGCCTGGTGGTACAGGCCGGCCGCCCCCTCCTCGGGGAGGGCCTCGGCGTCGCTCTCGTTGTGGAAGTCGGCGCCGGCGCAGAAGTGCTTGCCCTCCGAGCACAACACGATGGCCCGGCACGGTCCCGAGGCCAGGTCCTCGTAGGCGTCGGCCAGGCTGGCGATGAGCGAAGCGTCGAAGAAGTTGTTCGGGGGGCGGTGGATCTCCACCTCGGCGACGAAATCGTCGCCCAACTCCACGCTGACGTCACCGAACCGCTGGGCCACTTGGTCCTCCCGTATCCGCCCCTGGGGCGCAGGCTGAGATGGCGAACCTAGCCGGTGACGGTGCCGGCGGGTCGACTGGGCCGGCGGTCGACGGGGAGGGCCGGCCCGGCTCCCCGCTCAGGCCCGCAGGCCGACCAGCCGGCGGGCCGCCTCGTCGAGCACGTCGGGCCGCTTGCAGAAGGCGAAGCGCACCAGGGGCGTGGGCGATCGCGGGTCGGAATAGAACGCCGCGGCGGGCACGGCCACCACCCCGCAGCGCGACGGCATCTCCCGGCACAGCTGCACCCCGTCCAGGTAGCCGAGAGGCCCGGTGTCGACCACCACGAAGTAGGTGGCGGCCGGCACGTGGACCGCGAACCCGGCGGCCACCAGCCCGGCGCACAGCCGGTCCCTCCGCTCCCGCAGCGACCACGCCGCCGAGGCGAAGTAGGAGTCGGGCAGCCGGAGGCCCACCGCCACCGCCGGCTGGAACGGCGCCCCGTTCACGTAGGTGAGGAACTGCTTGACCGTGCGCACCGCCGCCACCAGGTCGGCCGGGCCGGTCACCCAGCCGATCTTCCAGCCGGTGAAGGCGAAGGTCTTGCCGGCGCTCGAGATGGTGAGGGTGCGACCGGCCATGCCCGGCCGGGTGGCCAGGGGCACGTGGCGGCCGTCGAATACCAGGTGCTCGTAGACCTCGTCGGTGACGGCGATCAGGTCGTGGTCCACGCAGATGCGGGCGATGGCGTCGAGCTCCTCCACGGAGAAGACCTTCCCGGTGGGGTTGTGCGGGGTGTTGAGCAGCAGCACCCGGGTGCGGGGCGTCACCGCGGCGGCCAGCTGCTCCGGGTCGAACGACCAGTCGGGAGGCTGCAGGGGGACCACCCGCCGCTGGGCCCCGGCCATGGCGATGGCCGCGGTGTAGGAGTCGTAGAACGGCTCGAAGGTCAGCACCTCGTCGCCGGTCTCGCACAGGGCCAGCACCGCCGCTGCTATGGCCTCGGTGGCCCCGGCCGTCACCAGCACCTCCCGGTCGGGGTCGGGCTCGAGCCCGTAGAACCGCTTCTGGTGCTCGGCCACGGCCAGGCGCAGGTCGGCCGTTCCCGGCCCGGGCGGGTACTGGTTGGCCCCGGCCCGGATGGCCGCCACCGCCGCCTCCGCCACCTCGGCCGGGCCGTCGGTGTCGGGGAACCCCTGCCCCATGTTGATCGACCCGGTGGCCTCGGCCAGGGCCGACATCTCGGCGAAGACAGTGGTGCCCAGCCCCTGGAATCGGGCCGCCAGATAGGGCTGACGTCGGTTCACCCACCTGGCTTACCGACTCCCCGGGTCAGCGGCAAGTTGACCACTCTGGGTGACGAAATGGCCGTGTCCGTTTTGTCCCCCCGGGCCTGTCGGCTAGATTCGACGGCCGTCTTGTTGCGCCTCGCCAAGCTTGGGCGAGCCGGCTCCTCGATGGTCCATGTCGGAGACGGTCTCGCGAAGCGGACGATGGTCGGCCTGAGCGTCGCCGTTGTCTCATTCGGCGCGTCCCTGGTGCCGGTGACCGCCACCGCCCGGGCCGACCAGATAGGCACGGCGAGAGCCCAGATCAGCGCCCTGCAGGGCCAGGTCGTGGCCAGCGCGGCCCGGATACGCCAGCTCACGCTGACCTACCAGGAAGCCAACACCCGGGCCGGGGCCCTGTCCCAGCAGGTCGCCGGCGACCGGGCCCAGCTGGCCCAGCTGGAGGGCCGGGTGCGCGCCACCCGCGACCTGCTGCGTCAAGAGGCCATCCTGGGCTACACCGGGGCCACGGTGGATCCCACCGGCAGTGGCGGCCCGATGCGGGCCACCAAGGACCCGGCGATCAGGGCCGAGTACCTGCAGGTCGCCTCCGGCGACATCTCCAACACCGTCGACGCGTACCGGACCCAGGCCGCCCAGCTGGCCACCGCGGAGTCGCAGCTCGCCGGCGAGGAGAAGGCTGCGTCCGCGGCGGCGGCCGCCACCGATTCGGCCCGCCAGCAGGCCCTGAGCCAGGCGACGGCCGTGCAGGACCAGCTCCAGCAGGTGCAGGGTCGGCTGGACCAGCTGCTGGCCGCCCAGGCAGCGGCGCAAGCCCGAGCGGCGGCGCAGGCCCAGGCGGCGGCGCAGGCTCAGGCGGCGGCGCAGGCCGCCCGTCAGGCCCCGTCCACCCAGGGACTCCCGGTCAACGGAGGCCTGGTCAGCGTCGTCCGCTCCGTGGTCGCTCCGGCACCCACCCCCCCACCGTCGTCGGGCGGGGGAGCCGGCGGCGTCTGGCTGCAGCTTCGCCAGTGCGAGTCCGGTGACAACTACCGGGCCGACACCGGCAACGGCTTCTACGGGGCCTACCAGTTCAGCGAGTCCACCTGGACGGGGATGGGCTACCCGGGACGCCCCGACCTGGAGCCGCCGGCCATGCAGGACCAGGCGGCGCAGCGGCTGCAGGCCCAGTCCGGCTGGGGCCAGTGGCCGGCGTGCTCGGCCGCCCTCGGACTGCACTGAGCGCCCGTCCGGCCGATAGCCTGGAGGACCGGTCATGAGCTCATCACCCGCCGCCGACGAAGCGCTGGAGCCCTTCGAATGTCCCCGCTGCGCCACCACGGTGACCGAGCGGTTCTGGGGCCCGTGCCGGGCCTGCCGGGGTCAGCTGACCGCGGCGTACGGACCGGCCGGGGGGGCCTCGGCCCCGGCGTTGGAGTCGACCAGGTTCGAGCCGGCCATGCACGTGGTCCCCAACCACGTGGCCACCAAAGATTGAGCCGGCGGCGCCGGAGGGACCGGAGATGACCCGCCGGCTGGTGCTGGCGTCGGCCTCGCCGGCCCGGCGGTTCCTGCTCGAGTCCGCCGGCCTGGCCCCGGAGGTGGTCGTCAGCCACGTCCCCGAGGACGGCGTGGACCACCTCCCGCCGGCCCAGGCGGTGGCCGAGCTGGCCGTCCGCAAGGGCCGGGCGGTGGCCGCCCGGGTCGGCGCGGACGGCGACCCGCTGGTGGTGGCGTGCGACTCGATGCTCGAGTTCGAGGGCGAGGCGTGGGGCAAGGCCTCGTCGGGCGAGGAGGTCGTGAGCCGCTGGAAGCGCCTGCGGGGCTGCCGCGGGCTGCTCCACACCGGGCACTTCGTGCTCGACACGGCCAGCGGAGCCGACGCGGTGGAGACCGACACCGCCGTGGTCCACTTCGGCCGGCCGAGCGACTCGGAGATCGCGGCCTACGCGTCCACGCCGGAATCGCTGCAGGTGGCCGGGCCGTTCACCCTGGAGGGCCGCTCGGCCCCGTGGATCGACTCGATAGAGGGCAACTACGGCACCATCACCGGCATCTCCCTGCCGGTGCTGCGCCGGTTGCTCGACCGCCTCGGCACCGACCTCCTGGACCTGTGGAGCTGAAGCTCGGCGCCCTCGCCGTGGACCCCCCGGTGGTGCTGGCGCCCATGGCCGGGGTCACCAACCCGCCGTTCCGCCAGCTGTGCCGGGAGTTCGGTCCGGGCATCTACGTGAGCGAGATGATCACGGCCCGGGCCCTGGTGGAGCGCAACCCGAAGACCATGCGCATGGTGCAGCCCGGCCCCGGGGAACGCCCCCACAGCATCCAGCTCTACGGCGTGGACCCGGCGGTCATGGACGCCGCGGCGCGGATACTGGTGTCGGAGGTCGGCGTCGACCACATCGACATGAACTTCGGATGCCCGGCACCGAAGGTGACCCGCAAGGGCGGCGGGGCTGCGCTGCCCGCCCACCCGGTGCTGTACCGGCGGGTGGTGGGCGCGGCGGTGCGCGCCGCCGACCGGGAGGGCGGCGTGCCGGTGACGGTGAAGATGCGCATGGGCCTCGACGACTCCACCGAGACGGCCATCGAAGCCGGTCGCATCGCCGAGCAGGAGGGGGCGGCGGCGGTGGCGCTCCACGCCCGCACCGCCGAGCAGCGCTACTCCGGGTCGGCCCGCTGGGACGCCATCGCCCGGCTGAAGGAGGCCGTCACCACCATCCCGGTGCTCGGCAACGGTGACGTCTGGGAGGCGGCCGACGCCCTCGAGATGCAGCGGCGGACCGGCTGCGACGGGGTGGTGGTGGGCCGGGGTTGCCTGGGCCGGCCCTGGCTGTTCGCCGACCTGGAGGCCGCCTACCGGGACCCCGCGGCGCGACCTGCCCCGTGGCACCCGGACCTGGGCCGGGTCGCGGCGGTGATGCTGCGCCACGCCCGCCTGCTGGCCGACTACCTGGGCGAGCACGGCGGGATACGGGACTTCCGCAAGCACACCGGGTGGTACCTGACCGGCTTCCCGGTCGGGCCGGCGCTGCGCCACAGCCTCAACCAGGTCTCCAGCCTGGGCGAGCTGGAGGACCGCCTGGGGGCGATCGAGCCGACCCTGACCCGCACCCCGGAGGCGGCCCGGCTCCCCCGGGGCCACACCGACGGTCCCCGGCCCGTCGCCCTCCCCCACCGGTGGCTCGAGACCCGGGACGACCCGTCGCCGCCCGCCGGCGCCGACGTGCTCGTATCTGGCGGCTGAAAACCCCGGGGCAACAGACTGTCGGGATGGACTTCCCCGAGATGATGCGCCTGGAGGAGCGGGGGCCGGACTCCTGGATCGGCCGGGGCCCCAGCTACCCGTGGGGTGGCCTGTACGGCGGGCAGATCGTGGCCCAGTCCATCGTGGCGGCGGCCGCCACCGTCGACCCGCAGTTCCGGATCCACTCGCTCCACGCCTACTTCATCCGCCGGGGGGATGCCGCCGAGCCCATCCGCTTCGACGTGGACCGGCTGCGCAACGGCCGCAACTTCGTCACCCGGGCGGTCGTGGCCCGCCAGTCCCGGGGGGCCATCTTCCACATGTCGGCGTCGTTCTCCTCCACCCCCGCCGACCGCTACATGCAGCCGTCCCCCTTCCCCCAGGTGGACCCGCCGGAGGGTCTGCGCAACGACGGGTGGGGTCCGATGCTCGACCGGCGGCACCTGATCGACGCCGGCGGGCGGTCCACCGCCTGGCTGCGGGTCCCGGGCGTCCCGCCCGGGGATCCGGTGGTGGCGGCGGCCGCGCTGGCGTTCATGTCCGACGACCTGGCCACGGACTGCGTCCGCTCCGAGCAGCAGGCCGCCGACGGGGTGACCGGCCGGCACTGGAACGGGATCAGCCTCGATCACGCCATCTGGTTCCACCACCCGGTGGTCGGGGACCAGTGGCAGCTGCACGACTTCCGCTGCGAGGGACTGGGCACCCCGCGGGGCCTGGCCAAGGGCCAGGTGTTCTCCGCGGACGGCAGCCACCTGGCGACCGTGGCCCAGGAGGTGCTCCTGCGCCCGGCGGACGGCTGAGCGTCCCCGCCGGCGGGACCGCGGGACGGGCACCGACCCTAGGGTGGCAGCCATGGATCTCCGCCAGGCCCTGACCACCACCGGCGCGGTGCGGGACTTCTCCCCCGCCCCGGTCCCCGACGAGATGGTGTACCGCATCCTCGAGACGGCCCGCTTCGCCCCCAGCGGGGGCAACCGCCAGGCGTGGCGGGTGATCGTGGTGAAGGACCAGGAGACCCGCCGCCGGCTGCGGGACCTGTACCTGGTCGGGTGGTACGAGTACCTGGCGGCCCGGGCCGCCGGCCTCACGCCGTGGGCCCCGGTGACCGACCGGGCCAGGGAGGCCGAGGCCATGGCCCGGGCCGACGAGATGAAGCCCGGGCCCGGCGACGCGGGGGGCATGGCCGAGCACCTGGACCGGGTGCCGGTCCTGCTGGCCCTGATCGCCGACCTGCGGGGGCTGGCGGCGGTGGACCGCGACGCCGACCGCTACACCATGGTGGGGGGCGCCTCGATCTACCCCTTCGCGTGGAGCATCCTCCTGGCCGCCCACGAGGTGGGCCTGGGCGGCGTCATCACCACCATGCTGGTACGCCAGGAGGCCGAGGTGCTGGACCTGCTCGGGGTGCCCGGGGGGTGGGCCCTGGCCGGGACCCTGGCTCTGGGCTACCCGGCCGGTCCGCGCCCGACGCGCCTGCGCCGCACCCTTCCGGAGCAGTTCGCCACCTTCGACCGCTTCGACGGGCCGGCTCTGGACCGGCCGACGGTGGTCATCTGAGAGCCGGCGCCGGCCGGTGCCGGCTTACCCGGCCAGGGCGGCGGCCACCGCGACGGCCAGGGACAGCCCCCGGTTGTCGCCGACCAGCCCCTCCTCCATGCGGTTCATCATGTACGCGAAGGTGGCCCGCCGCTCCATGTCCACGACGATCACCGACCCGCCGTAGCCACCCCAGTAGCAGGCCCGGCCGGTCTCGTTGATGGGCATCAGCTCGGAGGGGAGCCCGTAGCCCATCCCGAAGCGCAGCGGCACGCCGAGCACCATGTCGGTGCCGTCCGCCTGGACCTCGAGTACCCGCTCCACCCCCGCCTCGGAGAGGAACCGCCGGCCCCCGAGGGTGCCGCCGTTGGCCATGATCGCCTGCACGGTTGCGACCGACCGGGCGTTGCCGTGGCCGCCGGCGGCCGGGATCTCCGCCCGGCGCCATTCCCCGGTCCACACCGCGCTGACGTCGAGGGGCGGGTTCATCAGCGTGCGCAGGGCCATCTCCGGCACCTCCGCGCCCTCGGGCAGCGAGATGGGCGGCGGGGGGATCACGTTGGACACCCGGTCGAACTCCGACGGCTGCAGCCCGATGTGGAAGTCCGCCCCGAGCGGCTCGGCCACCTCGGTCCGGAAGAAGGTCCCGACCGTCTGGCCGGTGATCCGGCGGATCACCTCACCCACCAGGTACCCCTGGGTGATGGCGTGGTAGCCGGAGGCCGATCCGGGCTCCCACCACGGCTCCTGGGCGGCCAGGAGGGACGTGCACTTGTCCCAGTCGTAGAGGTCCTCGATGGTGACCGGCTCGGCCCAGCCCGACAGCCCGGCCGTGTGGCCGAGGAGGTGGCGGACCAGGACCCGCTCCCCCTTGCCGCCGGCAGCGAACTCCGGCCAGTAGCGCGCCACCGGGGCGTCGAGATCCAGCTCGCCGGAGTCGGCGACCATGAGCGCGCACAGGGCGGTCATGGTCTTGGTGGTGGACCACACGTTGGTGATGGTGTCGGGTCCCCACTCCACGCCGCGGGCCTCGTCCGCCCAGCCGCCCCAGATGTCAACGACCAGCTCGCCCTCGACGGTCACCGCCACCGACGCGCCGACGTCGTCGCCGCGCTCCAGGTTGGCGGCCAGCACCTCCCGGACGCCGTTGAACCGCTCGTCACAGGTGCCGTGCACCTCTACCGTCATCTGAACCCCCCTCTGGCTAGAGCTGTCTTTCTAGGAGAAACGGCAGCTCCTTTTCCAGAAATCCGGCCAGGCCCGGGTCCGCCAGCCCCACGGCCTGCGCCAGGGGGTACCACCGCACCTGCTGGCTCTCCCCCTCCGGGGGCCGGGGGTCGTCGTCGCCGCTCACCACCAGCAGGTAGCGCAGGTCCAGGTGGGTGTGGCCGGCCCCGCCCGGATGCACGTCGAGGTGGACCAGCGGTGGGACCGCGGCCCACGGCTCGAAGCGCAGGCCGGTCTCCTCCTCGGCCTCCCGGCGGGCCCCCGCCCAGGGGGTCTCCCCGGGCTCGAGATGTCCGCCCGGCTGCAGCCACATCCCCAGCCGCTTGTGGAGGTGCAGCAGCACCCCCGACGGCCCCACCACCACGGCCGAGCCGGTGACGTGGGTCGGGTCGGCGTGGCGGTCGAAAGGCCGCTCCAGGCGGCCCAGGGCCACCAGCATGCGGTGCCGGGACCGGGCCTCCCGGCCGTCCACCGGCACCCGGGCAGCCACTGCCGCCTGCACCAGCTGCAGCAGGTCGATCATGTCAGCGGCGGGGGCAGCAGCCCCGGCCGGCGGCCGGTCACGTCACCGTGGCGGTGGCGGCTCTCGCTGACGGCCTGCTCCCGGGCCCAGCGCAGCACCTCCCGCTCGGCGTCACCGTCGACGGGGCTGGAGTCGACCCACACCCCCGAGCGGTGGGCGGCCCGCAGCACCGCCTCGTCGGGCGGTCCCGGCAGCCGCAGCTTGTCGAAGCGACCTTCGCCCAGCCGGGCGGGCGACTGCACGATCTCCATCTCCACCCCTACCGCAGCGGCGGCCGCCGCCGCCCGTTGCCTGTCCGCATCGCTGCCACCATAGAGGCCGACCCGGCCCAGCGGCCGGTACCGGAACACGTTGGCCTCGGCCCGCAGGCCCGACGGGTCGGCCGGCCGGGCCTGGCGCTGCCAGGCCCGGCGGTAGAGGGGCCCGAGTTCCGAAGGGCGGTCCGCCGGCCCGGCGGCAGCCGGCCACGTGCCCAGGCTGGCCACGTAGTTGGGGCCACCGGCCTTGGCCCCCGGGCCCACCACCGACCGCTTCCACCCGCCGAAGGGCTGGC
>JAKAXN010000635.1 GCA_021816565.1 Actinomycetes bacterium | reverse complement strand
AGCAGCCAGCTGACCGAGATGTCACAGCCGGACAGGCCGATCCGCACGAAGGCGGCGTTGAAGCGGGCCGAGGCCGCGGCGATGCGGATGTCCGCCCCCAGCACGAACGCCAGGCCCCCGCCCGCCGCCGGCCCGTTGACCGCGGCGATGATGGGCTTGCGGACCCGGCGCATCCGGGTCACCACCCCGGCGATGCGCTGCTGTGACATGAACACCGACGGGATGGGGCCGAGGTCCTCGGTGCCGGGGGTGGGCCGTCCGCCGCCCTTCAGGTCCATGCCGGCGCAGAACCCCCGCCCGGCCCCGGTCAGCACCACCGAGCGGACCGCGGCGTCGCCGTCCACCTCGTCGAGGGCCGCGTAGAGCCCCTCGAGGAGGTCCTCGTCGATGGCGTTGAGGCGGTCCGGGCGGTTGAGGGTGATCCGGGCCACCGCCGGGTGGGGCCGGTCGACAAGGACGGCATCGGGCATGCCAAGGTTCTAGCCTCTCCGCGATGACCGAGGTCACAGAAGCGCCGCGTCCCACCACCACCGCCGGGTTCCTGCGTCACTGGGCCCGGCTCCGGCCCGACCACCCGGCGCTGCTGTGGTCCGGGGGCCGGCTCACCTACGCCGAGCTGCACGAGCGCACCAGCCGGGTGGCGCAGGCCCTCCGGGCTGCCGGGGTGGGCCCGGGGGACCGGGTGGCGTTCCTGGACAAGAACGGCCCTGAGCAGGTGGAGCTGTTCTTCGGGGCGGCCAAGCTCAACGCCGTCCCCTGCCCGGTCAACTACCGCCTGGCGCCCCCCGAGATCTCCTTCATCGTGGCCGACAGCCAGGCCAAGGTCTTCGTGGTGGGCGAGGAGTTCGCCCCGGCGGTGGAGAAGGTGGCAGACGAGCTGACCGGGGTCCGGATCCTCACCACCGGCGCCCGGTACGAGGAGTGGCGCGACGGCCACCCCGCGGAGGATCCGGAGGAGCCGCTCGGTGCCGGAGACATCGCCTACCAGCTGTACTCGTCGGGCACGACCGGCCGGCCCAAGGGGGTGCAGCTCACCCAGTCCAACCTGCTCGCCGGCATGGACCTGTACCCGCAGATCATGGGCTTCGGCCCCGACAGCGTGAGCATGGTGCCGATGCCGCTGTACCACATCGGCGGTGGCGGCTGGGCCCTGGCCGGCTTCGCCCAGGGGGCCACCAACGTGCTGATCCGCGAGATCGTCCCCGACAAGCTGATCGACACCATCGTGACCGAGCGGGTCACCCACGGGTTCCTGGTGCCCGCCGTCCTGCAGTTCATGCTGGCCGTCCCGGGCGTCGCCGAGCGGGACTTCTCCGCCCTGAAGGCCCTCCTCTACGGCGCCTCGCCCATCTCGGAGAAGGTGCTGGCCGAGTCGGTGCGGACCTTCGGCTGCAGCTTCGTGCAGGCCTACGGGCTGACCGAGTCGACCGGCACGGTCATATACCTGCCGGCGGCCGATCACGACCCGGACGGGCCCAACCGCCACCGGCTGCGGGCCGTCGGCGTGCCCATCCCCGGCTCCGAGGCCAAGGTGGTCGACCCGGCCACCGGCGGGGAGGTGCCGACCGGGACGGTGGGGGAGATCTGGGTGAAGGGCCCGACGGTGATGGCCGGCTACTGGCACATGCCGGAGCAGAGCGCCGCGACGGTCACCGACGGAGGCTGGCTGCACACCGGCGACGCCGGATACCAGGACGCCGACGGGTACTTCTACATCCACGACCGGGTGAAGGACATGATCGTCTCCGGCGGGGAGAACGTCTACCCGGCCGAGGTGGAGAACGTCATCATGTCCCACCCCGGGGTGGCCGACGTGGCGGTCATAGGCATCCCCAGCGAGCGCTGGGGTGAGACCCCCCGGGCCATGGTGGTGCGGGCCCCGGGAAGCGAGGTGACCGAGGCCGAGCTGCTCGGCTTCTGCCGGGAGCGGCTGGCCGGCTTCAAGTGCCCGACCAGCGTGGAGTGGCTGGCCGAGCTGCCCCGCAACCCCAGCGGCAAGGTGCTCAAGAAGGACCTGCGGGCCCCGTTCTGGGAGGGCCGCACCCGGATGGTCGGCTGACCGCCGCCCGGGCCGGCCCGCCTAGATCCGCTTCCCCCGCTGGGCCTCGACCATCTGCTCCGACACCGACGACCCGAAGCGGGCCTGGGCGGCCACCGACACGTTCGGGCTGAGCGACCCGACCAGCGCCCCCAGCCTGAGGGCCAGGGGGGCCACGTCGATCTCCGCCCGGTCCCGGCGGACCGCCTTGACCACCGCGGCCGCCACCTGCTCGGGGCTGACCGTGCCCACCCCGAGAGGCAGCCGGGCCCCGGTGTCGGCGAACATGCCGGCGTCGCGCACGAACCCCGGGTTGACCACCGAGCAGCCGATCCCGCTGCGGTACAGGTCGCAGCGCAGCCCGGCGGCGAAACCCCGCAGGCCGAACTTGGTGGCCGAGTACAGCGCCGTACCCCTGGAACCGACCTTGCCCGACAGCGACGACACGAACACGAAGTGGCCGGAGCGGCGGGCCCGGAACGCCGGTAGCAGGGCCCTGGTCATGGCGATGGGGCTGGCCAGGTTGACC
>JAKAXN010000634.1 GCA_021816565.1 Actinomycetes bacterium | reverse complement strand
GATGGCGTGGGCCACGACCGTGTCGCCCCAGAAGAAGAAATCCTTGTCGGGGCGCAGGGCGAAATAGTCCAGGGTGCCCGAACCGTGGCGGGACAGCACCGCCCGGGCCCGGGCCAGGCCGTCCGGCCCGGTGGCCACGTCGAAGCGGCCGTCCCCACCCCGCGAGCCCCCCGAGCGGCCGCCGCTTCCCCGGGGGGCCGGGGCGGCCCCGTCCCCGGTCCGGGCGGCGGTCCCGGTCGCCGGGCCCGCCCCGGTGCGCCGGCGGGCCACCACCGGGCGGAACAGCACCACCAGAAGGGCCAGCACCAGGCCGGCCATGGCCGCTTCCAGGGTGGGGGTGAGGAACCGGTTGATCCGCGGTGGCAGGGCCACCGCCGAGCTGCCGACCATGCGCCCCACGACCGCGTCGAGGGCCCGGGCCCATGACACGCTGGGGGAGTCGGCGTGGCGGCGGTGGTTGATGGCGGTGGACAGCTCCACCGCCAGGGTCCCGGCCGCCACCGTCAGCACCGCCGTGCCGAGCACGGTGACCAGCCCCCGGCGCAGGGCCACCACGTCGGTGCGGGCCTGGAACGAGCCCCGGTACACCCACAGGACGGCGGCCACGGCCAGGGCCACCACCGCCTCCTCCACGTCCACCCCCTTGAGGATGTGCAGGACGGCCACCACCACCAGCAGGACCTCGCACACCGCCCAGGCCCGCCTCTGGCCCCGCCGCACCCCCCGGGCCAGCATGACCAGGGCCACTCCGAAGAAGGCCGCCACCGCCGCTGCCGTCTGGGGGACGGCCAGGGGGAACAGCGATCGCAGCACGTCCAGGCGGTCCCGGAACGGGTCGGACATGGCCGACACCAGCGACAGGAAGCCCACCGCCACCAGCAGGGCGGCGGCCAGGCGCCGCACCCGCCGGTCCCGGCGTTCGGTGGACGGCGGGCGGGGCCAGCCCTGCCCCTGGGGGAAGGTGGCCACCACCGCCGGGCGCAGCTCGCCGGGGCCGGCCACCGCCGGCCGTCCGGCGGTGCCACCGGATTCGGCCGGGCGGTCCGCCACCGCGGCGCGGTCGGCCACCAGGCGCTCCAGGAGGGCCGCCCCGGGCAGGTCCTGGCGGCCGTGGAGGAGCCGCACGTGCAGGTCGTTGCCGGCTTCGATCTCCACCCACGACAGCGTCCGGTGGGCCAGGAACACCGACGGCAGGCCCAGGCCCGGCACCCGGGTGGGGTGCTCGGTCACCACTTCGGCCCCGGTGCCGGCGTTGGCGTAGAAGCCGGTGCCGAAGTGGGCCAGCTCGGGGCGGCAGGTCCGCCCGGTGACCAGACCGGCGTAGCCGGCGGTCACCAGCTCCCGGGCTGCGGCGCGCGGCGCGTCGTTGGGGTCCTTGTCGGGGTCGTCCATGGCTATGGCCCCGGCCGCCCGGTTGGTCACCCGGATGGCCAGCACCGACACCACCACGAGGAGCAGGAGCTCCACCACGGTGGCCGCCACGAACAGCCCCATCCGGGTCGTCAGGGCGCCGGCCCGGGCCGAGCGCAGGACCGCGGCCGGCAGGCGCAGCACCAGGGCGGCCACGAACGGGATCAGGATCAGCCAGCCGGAGTGGGCCAGCCGGCGGTACACCAGCCGCGACGCCACGAAGCGCGACAGGCTCTCGGGGTTGTCCAGCTGCTCGATGCCCTCCAGCCACCTGGAGCGCCCGGTGGTCCGGCTCCTCACCGTGGGCAGCACCTCGTTGCGGAGGTGCTGGGCGTAGGGCGACTCGAGCGGGTTACGGGGGTCCCGGTAGGCGGCGCGGGGGTCGAGGCGGTAGCCCGGCTCGACCCGTACCCTGCGCTCCCCGGCGCCGGTGTCGATCCGCAGGTCCACCGCCAGGGCCAGCTCCGCCCCGAGGCCGGCCCGGACGGCCTTCTGGGCCGGTTCCGACCAGGCCAGCATCACGTCGCGGTCGCCGGGGCACACGATGACCCGGCGACCCGGCCCGCCGGCGTAGGCGGCGATGTCCTCGCTCAGGCGGGGGTGGGCGGCCAGGGCGGCCCGGGGGTCGGCGCCCGAGTCGAACAGGTTCCCGGCCAGGATCAGCACCCCCGGCCCGGTCGCCGCCTCTATGGCGGAGGCCAGCTCCCCGGTCGCGACGAGCTGAGCCGGGCTCGGCTCTCTGGTCAGATGGAGGTCCGCGACCACCATCACCCGCCCGCCGACAGGGACGGGCACTTCTAGAAGGTCGGGTACGTCGCTCAAACCCCGGTCGACGCTACTACGGTCTCCCCGTGATCGAGGCGCCGGGTCCGGATCCCCAGGATTGGCCGGAGGCCGGGGAGTGGCTGCCCCGGGCCCGCCGGCTGGGTTCGCTGCGCTGGTCCGACCTGGGCCCGCTCGAGGTGCCGGCGCCCGAGCCGGTGGACGAACTGGCCGCCTGGCTGGCCGACGCCGCCGACCGGTGGTGGGACGACGCCGGCCGGCCGGACCCGTTCACCCTGGTGGTCGCCTCGGCCGACGACGGCACCCTGGCCGCCCGGGTGCTCGGCCTGGGGCCGGCCTGCCTGACCAGCCTGCGCTACGTGCTCGTCCGGCCACT
>JAKAXN010000112.1 GCA_021816565.1 Actinomycetes bacterium | reverse complement strand
AGAAGACATCAGGAGCCCCCGAAAGGGCTCCTGAACAGGACCTTTGGATGGAGCGAGCGACGGGAATCGAACCCGCGTTCTCAGCTTGGGAAGCTGATGTTCTGCCTCTGAACTACGCTCGCGTGATTACCGCTCGGCGAGTCTAGCGGAGGCCCCAGTTACCCTGCCATCGCTGGTTTCGCCCCTGATCGCGGGGGCTCGAGCGGTCGGGCCGGACTGTCGCGTTCGGCCTGTTTCGCCTTCTCGGGCTATAATCCGCGAACCTACGACCTGCGAGGGGTGAGACCTGATGGATGTCCGTGGCGGGCCGTCCGGGTTACGAGATCACCGGCTGGCGGCAGCGGGGTCCTAACGTGGGCGGGATCGACGGCTTCGACTGGTCGGTGTTCGGTGGAAACCCGGCGCCGGGGGACCCGGACGCGGTGAGGGCCATCGGGGCGAAGTTGCGCGGTCTGGCCGACGAGGTGGCGGTCCACAACCGGGTGCTGCGCTCGGTGGGCGGGGATTCGGAGGCGGTGTGGACCGGGCCGGCGGCGGAGGCTTTCCGGCCCCATCTGGCCAAGCTGCCGGGGCAGATGGACAAGCTGGTCACCTCGTACGGCGACGCCGCCGACGGCTTGGACGGCTATTGGACGCGGCTGGCGTCGGCCCAGCAGCTGGCCGTCCAGGCCTGGTACAAGGCCCAGATAGCGCTGGACGAGGTGCGCTCTGCGCAGGGGCGGGTGGCCGCGGCTTCGAGCGCGGCGTCGGCGGCCGAGGACGCCTACAACTCGGCGGCCACCGCAGCGGCGGCGGCTCCGCCGGACCCGAGCGGGGCCACGGCGTCGCACCTGTCGTCGTTGCAGTCCGACTACCAGGCGGCGTCGAACCAGTTGGCGGCGGCCAACGCCAACCTGGCCGCGGCCCAGGCCAATCTGCAGGCGGCCAAGGCCCTGGCGAACACGGCCCGCACCCAGTCCCAGGCCGCGGCCAGCCAGGTTGCCGCCACCCTGTCCGCCGCCAGCCACGCCGGGATCCACAATCCGCACCACTCGTGGTGGTCGGACGCAGTGGACTTCGTGGAGGGCGTGGCCGGCGACGCGGTCCACTTCGCTGAGCACAACTGGCAGTACGCCTTCCCCGAAGTGGCCCTGGCCGTCGACGCCGGGAAGTGGCTGGAGCACAACTGGGTCGAGGCGCTCAAGGTCACGTCTGCGGTGCTGGGCGGGATCGCCACCGTGGCCGGATTCCTGGCCCTGGTGCCCGGCGTGGGTGCGATCGCCCTCCCGGTGGCGCTGATCGCGTCCCTCGGGGCCACCGCCGACGATGCCGTCCTGGCCGCCACCGGCAACGGCCAGTGGAGCACGGTCATCCTCGACGGCGTGGGCGACCTCGGCTTCGGGGCCGGCGAGATGCTGAGCCGGACCGCAGAAGGTGTCGAGGAAGCCGAACGCCTGGCCGGCGACGCCGGCAAGCTGGAAAAGGCCGGGAGCGCGCTGCAGGAGGAGATCTCCCCCTACCGGGAGGCAGCCAGCAGCTGGGACTCCGTCGGCGACTCCCAGGTCTTCCAGGTCGGGCGCAACGGCGAGACGGTGGTCACCAAGGCCACCGAGATGGCCGCTCAGGTGCGTTCGGACGCCGCGCCGATCGAAGAGCAGATCGTCGACCAGCAGGACAAGCTCACGTCGGTCCGCCAGGAGCTGGCCGATCTCCCGGGAAAGGGCGGCAGGAACGGTTTCCGGTACTCGTTGCGCACCTTCGATTTCCGCACCGACGGCAACACCTTCTCCAAGGCGCTCAAGTTCGTGAAGAACCCGTCGGCCTACGCCGACCAGATCCTCCACCCGCCGGCCGCGGAGGGCGAGCAGGCGGTCGGCGGCTTCCGCCAGGTCTTCTCCAAGGGCCTCGAGGAGCAACTGCACGGACCGGCCACCAACCTGTACCGGATCAACGTGGGCGTGGGCGCCGCCGGCACCGGGCTCGGCTCCTACATCGAAAAGCGATCGTGGACCGACGTCCTCGGCGGCTCCAGCCATGGGGGTTGACGTCCGGGGTGCACCGGGCCCGCAGGTGACCGGGGTGACCGTCGCGGTACCCGGCGGATGGCACCTGCTGCCCCCGGCCGCGGCCCTCGGACGGGCCGGTGACGGCGGTGGTGAGGAGTGGGTCCCCCTGCTCCGCCCGACCGTGGCCGATCTGGCCCGCGAGGCGGCCGAGACCGAGGTGCTCCTGTGCGCCTTCGGGACCCTCGGTGACGGTGACGTCGGGGCGGGCCTGGTGCTCGCCGTGCGCCAGGGTTACCCGGTCGGCGAGCTCACCGCGCAGGCCGAGCGGCTGGCTGCGGACGACCCCGGGACGCAGGCCGCCGAGGAGCTCTGCTGGCTCGAGTTGGCCGGGCCGGCCGGACGGCTGGCGTGGACGCCCCGGGCGGCGGCCGACGGGAGGCGGGCCGCATGCGTGGCCTACCACGTGCCGTTCCCGGGCGACGACGACCGGGTCGCGGTCGTCACCTGCTCCGCGGTCGGCGCCGATCCCGGCCAGGCAGTCTTCGCCGAGCTCGATGCGCTGGCCGCCACCGTCTGCTTCACCACCGGTCCCGAACCGGCGACCGACCCGGGCGGCGCCAGGTGAGCGCCACCCCGATGGAGCTGGTCCCGCACCCCGACTACGGCGGGCCGTACCCGATCATCTGGAGCCGGTCGTTCTGCGAAGGCGACCTGGAAGCGCTGCGCACCATCCCAGCCGATGACATCCAGGCCCGTCTCGACAGCTACTTCGCCAACTTCCGGCTCACCCTCGACGAGCGGGGGCCCGGGCTGGTGGACTCGGTGGGGGACTGGTACCGCCTGCCCGACGGGATCACCCGGATGATCACGCTCAACATGCGCGGTCCCACCCAGGGCACCCCCGGCTACTTCCACGCCGACCAGATGAAGCGTCTGGTGTTCCTCGACGCCACCGGCCGGGTGCTGCTGATAGCCCCCAACTACGGGTGGAGCACACACGATCTGGAGGACTGGGCCCACGGCTGCGGTTTCGACACCGAGATCACCAACCGGGACTACAAGGCCGACCAGATCGCCCGGGCCAAGGCCTTCCCCGGCTACGACGAAGCCCCCATGGCCCCCGTCGGCCGGCCCTACTACGTGCCCGCCCCGAGAGTGCCGCTGGGACAGCGCCTCAAGCGGCTGCTGGGACGCTGACGAGGCCCACCGGTCGCCTCACAGGAATGCTGTGGGTGATCGTGCCGGCGCTGGCCGCTTTCCTCTTCGTGGCCTGGCAGGCCTTCAGCGCTCTCGACGCGTACGCCACCAGCAGCCCGCCTGCCCACGTCCCCGCCGGGTGGGTCCGCACCACCGGGAGCGTCGTCGGTGATCGAGGCGGGCGCGCCGGCAAGATCACCTACCAGCGCCCGGTGGTCGCATTCGTGGACCGATCCGGCACCCACCACGCCTTCACCGCCGCCGGCGACAGCCGCGGGAGCATCAAGAAGGGCACCGTAGCGACCGTCGCCTACGACCCTGCGGCGCCGTCGCAAGCCGTCTACGTCAACGAGCCCGGCTCGCTGCGCACCGGCGCTCTGGTCCTCGGAACGATCTTCGGAGTTCTCGCCGTGGGCGTCGGAGCGTTCGACCTGTGGCTCTTGTGGGCGCTGTTCAGGCGCTGAGCCGGGCCGCGTACGGCCGGGCCGGATTCGCCGCTCAGGGCAGGGCGTGGAGCCGGTGCCGCCCTGGTGGCGGGTCCCAGTAGATGACCTCGATGCCGTCCCGATCGGCCAGCACCCGGGCGCCGGGGTGGACCCTGGCGGCCGCGGCCGTGGCTGCGGTCAGGGTCTGCGGGGGCTCGATCCCGACCGAACGGGCCAGAACGAAGTACACCGGGCGGCCGTAGAGGGGTATCGAGGAGCTGTCGTAGAGGAGCACGTAGATGTAGCGCCGGTCGGCGAAGCGGCCGGCCACCCCGTTGGAGACCACGACCTCGTCGGAGGAGGGGATGGCGCGCTCCCAGTGGCGGACCACGGCCGACGCCCCGGCGGGGACCTACAGCCAGTTGCCCGGGTAGCGGGGCAGCCAGGTGGCGGCCGACACCAGCGAGGTGACCACCACGATGGGCACGGCGAGCAGCCCGTAGCGGGACCGGCGGGCCAGCCAGCCCAGCCCCCAAACGGTGCCGACGGCGCTGAACGGCCACACCGGCATGGGCTGGTGGATGATGGGCCGGGCGAACTGGGTGCCATGGTGGAGCCCGTCGGCCAGCAGGGTTATCCACGCCACGGGCGACCACGGGCTGGCCAGCCCGACCAGTCCGACCGGCAGAACGGTGTCGTACAGGTCGCCACCGGTCAGGCGTAGCTGGTCCAGGACCCGGCCCGGGTGGGCGACGGCACCGGCGGCGATGGCGGCCAGCCCGGGGTGGGCCACCCCGGCCAGGTAGCCGTAGGCCGAGGCCAGGCCGGAACCCAGGTTGGCGTGGAGCAGCGACAGCAGGGCGGTCCACGCCAGACCGGCGCCGGCCACCACCACCGCCGGACGGACCGGGCGGCCCTCCGACCGGGCCACGAGCACCCCGGTCAGGCCCACCCCCACCACGTAGGTGCCGGCCACGTCCCCCGCCGCCAGGGCCAGGGCCACGTACACGGCGGTGCGGGCCGGACGCCCCCCGATGAGGTTGCGGGCCGCGAGCAGGATGGCCAGCACCGCGAAGGCCTGCATGTGGAAATCGAACCCGGCGGCGTCGTAGACCCACGGGTTGGCCAGGA
The DNA here is from genome assembly GCA_021816565.1 of Actinomycetes bacterium. The sequence goes on along the minus strand of JAKAXN010000112.1, from coordinate 7,069 downwards.
GCAGCAGAGCGGCGGTGCCGACGGCCAGGCCCGGGGGCAGGCGGGCCGGCCACCCCGCCTGGCCGGTCAGGTCGGCCACCAGCGTCACGGCCACCCAGCCGGCGGCGGCGGTGGCCCCGTCCTGGGCGAAGAGCAACCACAGGCCGTGAGGAGGCAGGAGGGACAGCGGGGCCAGCGGCCACATCAGCACCTCCCCGTGGTCACGCCAGAAGGCGTACCCCTGCGAGGTGCTGACCGGGTCGAGGTGGCCGTGGGAGATCTGCCAGGCGGCCTGGTAGAAGATGGAGAAGTCCAGCGTGAGGGCGCCGGAGTGGAACTCCACCGCGGAGAACCCGGCCATCCACAGGAACTGCGCCCCGAAGGCCACGCCGATCAGGCGCAGCAGCCGCCGCCGGGGAGCGGCGAGGGCATCGCGCGCCGGTTGCACCGCGCCCGCCGTCGTCATATCCATCTGGATTCGGATCCGGCTGGATCCGGCTGAAGCGGAAAATCAGGAGGCGGAACCGTCGATGTGGGTCTGCACGTGCGGCTCGGAGGTCCGGAACATCGACAGCAGCTCCACCGGGATGGGGAACACCAGGGTGGAGTTCTTCTCGGTGGCCACCTCGGCCAGGGTCTGGAGGGTCCGCAGCTGGAGAGCCCCGGGGCTGGCGGTCAGCTTGTCGGCGGCCTCCGCCAGCTCGTTGGAGGCCTGCAGCTCCCCGCTGGCCGCGATGACCTTGGCCCGCCTCTCCCGCTCGGCCTCGGCCTGGCGGGCCATAGCCCGGAGCAGCTCCGGGGGCAGGGTGACGTCGCGGATCTCGACCTGGCGGACCTCGACCCCCCACTCGGCGGTGCTGCGGGCGATGGTGGCCCGCAGCTCGAGATTGACGTCCTCCCGGTGGGCCAGAAGGCTGTCGAGCTCGTAGCGGCCGATGATGGACCGGAGACTGGTCATGGCGATGCGCTGGCTGGCGAAGCGGAAGTTGTCCACCCCGATCACGGCCCGCACCGGGTCCACCACCTGGAAGTAGACGACGGCGTCGACGGCGATGGTCACATTGTCCTGGGTGATCACCGACTGGGAGGGGATGTCGACCACCTCGACCCTCAGGTTGACCTTCACCACCTTGTCGACCAGGGGGATCTTGAAGATCAACCCCGGACCGCGCGCCTCGCCGATGACCCGGCCGAACCGGAAGAACACCGCCCGCTGGTACTCCGGTATGACTACGAACACACTACGAGCCAACACCAACAGGACGACCAGCACAACCACCGCGACGACCACGATGGCCCCCACCGAGGGACCGGCCCCGCCGCCGCTCGCATAGGCCAACAAGTCCACACCGGGAGTATCGCCCATCCGCCCGGCCGGCGCACGCCCCCCGTCCGGACGGCCGTTCCGGAGGAAGTGACCAAAGCAACGCCGGGCTTCCCCGATTTGGTGTAAAGTTCTGTCATTGGCGATGCAGAGGGGCATGAAGACAGAAAACCAACCCGGCCGGCTTGATATTTAGCTGACCGGCCGGAGTATGGTTAGGCACCTGGAGTGGGAACCCGCCACCTACTCCAGGAGAGCGGTTCCGAGATCCGCCGCTTGGGCCGCTCCGCCAGTGGCGCCCCTTCGGGGGCGCCACTGGTGTTTTCAGGGTCAGATCGCCCCTTCGGCGGACATCCGGGAGATGTCATCCCAGCTGTAGCCCAGCTCGAGGAGGACCTCCTCGGTGTGCTGGCCCAGCTCCGGGGCCGTGGCGCCGCTACGGGCGGGGGTATCGCTGAAGCGCACCGGGGAGGCCACCACGTCGGCCGGCCCGTCTGGGGTGTCCACCCGGGCCAGGTACCCGTTGTCCCACACCCCCGGGTCGGCCGCCACCTCGGAGTAGCCCCGCACCGGGGCGTGACGGATCCCGGCCTCGGCCAGCAGCCGGCACCACTCGGAGGTGGTCCGGGTGGTCATGGCCGGTGCCAGCTCCCGGTAGAGCTCCGCCTTGTCCTGCTCGCTGTAGAACGGATGGGAGAACCGCTCGGTCAGCTCCGGTCGGCCGACCAGCGCGAAGAACCGGGGACGGGCCGCCCCGGTGACCCCGACGATGGCCAGCCAGCCGTCGGCGGTCGGCAGCAGCGTGTACAGGCCCGGAATGAGTGAATTGCCCCGGTTCGCCCGGCCGGGGTTGCGGCCCGTGAGCAGGAACGCGGTGTACTCGCTGGCCTGGGCCCAGATCTGGCCCCCGAGCAGCGAGGTGTCCACCCGCTGGCCCCGGCCGGTCCGGCCCCGGGCCAGCAGCGCGGCCAGGATCCCCGAGACCAGGTTCTGGGAGGCGATGTGGTCGGCGATGGTGGCCCCGACCGGCGTGGGGTCCTGCCCGTCGGCCCCCGTGGTGGCCACCAGCCCGCCGGCCGCCTGGCCGGCCAGGTCCGCCCCCTCCCGGGCGGCGTCGGCCCCCACCGGCCCGAAGGTCGACCCGGCGGCGTAGACGATTCCCGGGTTGACACCGGACAGGACCTCGTAGCCGAGACCCCACTCCTCCATGGTGCCCGGCTTGAAGTTGGTGATGACCACGTCGGCCCGGGTAGCCAGGCGGAGGAACGCCTCCTTGCCCGACGGCCGGCGCAGATCCAGGGTCAGGCTGCGCTTACCCCGGTTGCACCCGATGAAGTAGGCGGATCGACGGTCGTCGGCCGCCACCGGCAGCCACCGGCTCTGGTCCCCGAAGCCGGGCAGCTCGACCTTGACGACCTCCGCCCCCCAGTCGCCGAGGGTGGCCGCCGCTTGAGGGCCCTGCACCAGCAGGCCCGCCTCGATCACCTTCAGCCCGTCCAGCGCTCCCATGGGCAGGTCAACTTAGGTGGAGGCGGTCGCCTTTTTCCCCCGGAACCCCGGTCAGGACCGGCGCAGACGGTGGTAGCGGGCCAGAGCCTCCTCCCGCTCGGCTCCGTGGTCCACGATCGGGTCGGGGTAGCCGGAGCTTCCGGCGTCGAACAGCGACCGGTCGGCCTTCCACGGCTCGTGGATGTGGGCCGGCCCCAGGTGGGCCAGCTCGGGCACCCACCGCCGCACGTAGTCGCCGTCGGGGTCGAACTTGCGACCCTGGCTGACCGGGTTGAACACGCGGAAAAAGGGGGCGGCGTCGGTTCCCGAACCGGCCACCCACTGCCAGTTGAGCTGGTTGGACGCCAGGTCTCCGTCCACCAGGTGACGCATGAACCACCGGGCACCCCGGCTCCAGTCCACGTGCAGATCCTTGACCAGGAAGCTGGCCACGATCATGCGGACCCGGTTGTGCATGAACCCCTCGCCCAGCAGCTGGCGCATCCCGGCGTCGACGATGGGGTACCCCGTGCGGCCCCGGGCCCAGGCCTCGAACCGCTCGTCGGCCCGGGCGCCCCCGTCCACCTGGAACGAGCGCCACTCCGGCCGGTAGCTGCGGCGGGCCGCGTCGGGCCGGTGGTACAGCACGTCGGCGTAGAACTCCCGCCAGCACAGCTCGCTCTCATAGGTGCGGTGGGAGGGCTTGTGCCGGTCCAGGCGGGCCAGGATCTGGCGGGGGTGCAGGCACCCGAAGCGCAGGTAGGCCGACAAGCGGGAGGTGGAGTCCAGGTCGGGGCGGTCCCGCTCCGTGCCGTAGCCGTCGGCGCCGGAGCGCAGGAAGCGGTCCAGCTGGCGGTGCGCCGCCTCCTCCCCCGGCTCGGGCAGGTCGGCCCCGAGCCCGGGGCGGTGCGGGGCGCCCTCGCACCCCAGACCGGCGGAGTCGATCCGGTCCAGCCGGTGGCGGCGGGCCGGCTCGGCCCAGCCGTGGCTCCGCCACGCCTTCGAGAAGGGGGTGAACACCTGGAACGGGGTTCCCGACCCGGTCTCCAGCACCCCGGGGGGCACGGCGTAGGGGGAGTCGGCGACCCGCAGCGCCACCCCGTCGCCGTCCAGCCGGGCGGCCACCTCGTCGTCGCGCGACGACCCGTAGGGACCGAAGTCGCCGGTGATGAACACCGCCCGGGCCCCGCAGCGGGCCGCCACCTCGGGCACCACCTCGGCCGGCCGGCCGTGGCGCACGACCAGCCGGCCGTCGAGGGACCGGTCCAGCTCCGACACGCAGCCGGAAAGGAAGGCCAGGCGGGGTGGCCCGCACGGGCCGAGCAGGGCGGGGTCCCAAACGAACAGCGGGACCACCCGGTCGAACTCGGACAGCGCCGACGACAGGGCCGGGTGGTCGGAGAGGCGCAGGTCCCGCCGGAACCACATCACGGCCGTCGTCGCTGAGGCGCTTACGGACGGGGCCATAAACAACTTATTTTAGCACTAAACTACCCGGGTGTGAACGCGGCTGGGGAACTGAGCATCGAGGAGGCAGCCGGGCGCCTCGGGGTGCACTACATGACCGTCTACCGCTACGTGCGGTTGGGCCGGCTGCCGGCCGAGCACCGGGACGGGCGCTGGCACATCCGCCCCGAGGACCTGGAGCCGCTGCGAGGCGGCGCCCGGCGGGCCCGGGGCACCGGTGACCCCCCGGCGGCGGCCCGGGCGGACCACCGGGGGGGCGCCGACGACGCCGACAGCGTCAGCGGGAGGCTGGCGGACCGGCTGGTGGCGGGCGACGTCAACGGGGCCTGGTCCATCGTCGAGGGCGCCCTGCTCGCCGGCGCCCCGGCCACCGTGTACACCGAGATCCTGGCCCCGGCCCTGCGGTCCCTCGGCGAGGGGTGGGAGTCCGGGCGGTTGTCGGTGGCCGAGGAGCACCGGGCCACGGCCCTGGCCCTGGGAATTGTCGGCCGGCTGGGCCCCCTGTTCCGAAGAAGGGGTAGGCGACGGCCCGGTCAGGTCCTCCTGGCCGGCGTCGAGGGCGACAGCCACGTCATCCCGTTGATGATGGTGGCCGACATGCTGCGAGCAGGAGGTTTCGAAGTGGTCCATCTGGGTGCGGACGTTCCGGTGGCGACGCTGGTGCCGTTCGCCGCCGCCACCCCGCAGCTGAGCGCCATCGGCCTGAGCGCCAGCACCGCGGCCTCGGCCGAGCGGGCGGCCGGGGTCATCGCCGCCCTGCGGGAGCGGGTAGGCGACATGCCCATCGTCCTCGGCGGCCCGGCCGTCGGCTCGGAGGCGGCGGCCCGGGCGGCCGGCGCCGACGGGTGGGCCCGGGACGCGACCGGGGCGCTCGAGCTGATCACCACCCTGGCCGGGGCCCGATGAGCACCGGGCGGCCCCGGGCTGCGGTGATCGGATCGGGCGTGGCCGGCCTGACGGCGGCCCACATCCTTCAGCGACGCTTCGACGTGACCCTCTTCGAGGCCGACGACCGTCTGGGCGGCCACGCCCACACCCACGAGCTGGTGGCCCCCGACGGCCGGCCGGTCCACGTGGACAGCGGCTTCATCGTCCACAACCGGGCCACCTACCCGAACCTGATCCGCCTCTTCGCCGAGCTGGGGGTCGCCACCCAGCCGACCGACATGAGCATGTCGGTGCGCTGCGAGGGGTGCGGCCTCGAGTACGCCGGGGCCCGGGGCTTCGGCGGGGTGTTCGCCGAGCCCCGCTCGGCCCTGCGCCCGGCGTTCCTGCGCATGCTGGTGGAGATCAACCGGTTCCACCGCCACGCCCGGCGGGTGGTCGAGACCCTCGACTCGGAGACCACGCTGGGCCAGTTCCTGGAGGCGGGCGGCTACTCCCGGTATTTCACCAGCCACTTCATGGCCCCGGTGGTGTCGGCGGTGTGGTCCTCGGCCCCCCAGACCGCCCTGCTGTACCCGGCCCGGTACCTCTTCACGTTCCTGGCCAACCACGGGATGCTCTCGGTCAGAGGCTCCCACCAGTGGTACTCGGTGACCGGCGGGTCGCGCACCTACGTGGAGGCCATCGCCAAGGGCCTGCACTCGGTGAGGACCTCGACCCCGGTGCACTCGGTGCACCGGCTGGCCGACCGGGCCGGAGTGGAGGTGGCCCACCGGGGCGGTACCGACGTCTTCGACCGGGCCGTCCTGGCCGCCCACCCGCAGGCGTCGCTGCGCATGCTGGGCGCCCCCACCGACCTCGAGGCCCGGGCCCTCGGCGGGTTCGAGTACTCCCCGAACCGCACGGTGCTGCACCGCGACGACCGGGTTCTGCCGCGCCGGGCCCGGGCCCGGGCGTCGTGGAACTACCTGCTCCCATCCTGCTCGGCGAGCAGCGACAAGGTGCTCGTCTCCTACGACATGAACCGGCTGCAGAGCCTGCCCACCACCGAACCATATGTTGTGACCCTCAACGCCACCGACCGGGTGGCGACTGAGCGGGTGGTGGCGACCATGGACTACGAGCACCCCATCTACACCCCGGCGTCGGTGGCGGCGCAGCGGCTGCTGCCGGGGCTGAACGACGGGCTCATCGCCTTCGCCGGGGCCTACCACGGGTGGGGCTTCCACGAGGACGGATGCCGCTCGGGGGTGGAGGCGGCCGCCTCACTCGGCGTGGAGTGGTGAGCTGAGCTACCCGAGCGCCCTCCCGGCTCTGTACGAGGTGACCATCGGTCACCGGCGGAGCGAGCCGGTGCGCAACTCCTTCCGCTACCGCAGCGCCATGTGGCTGTTCGACCTGGACCGGCCGCCCCGCCTGCCGGGGCCGCTGCGCCACCTGGCCCGCTTCGACCCGGCCGACCATCTCGACGTGGTCGCCCCGCTGCGGGAGCGGGGGCTGGACGTCACCCGGGCCGTGGTGCTCACCAACCTGCGGATGTTCGGCTACGTGTTCAACCCCATCTCCGTCTACTGGTGCTACGACCGGGACGGCCGGCTGGTGGCCGGGGTGGCCGAGGTGCACAACACATACGGAGGGCGGGTTGCCTACGAACTACCTGTGGGACCCGACGGAGACGGGAAGGAGCTGTCCGCGCAGGTGAGCAAGCAACTCTACGTATCGCCGTTCTATCCGGTCGACGGCTCGTACCGCATCCGGGTGTCGAGCCCGGGACCGACCGTCTCGGTGGCGGTGGACCTGGACCGGCCCGGGCACCCTCCGTTCCGGGCCTCCATGGCCGGGCGGCGCCGGTCCCCGAGCTTGTGGAACGTATTGCGCAGCTGCCTCCGCTACCCGCTCGGCCCCCTCCGGGGCCGGGCGCTGATC
>JAKAXN010000633.1 GCA_021816565.1 Actinomycetes bacterium | reverse complement strand
TCGAAAGCGTCCAGATCGACGTGCCCGAGACCCTCGACGTGGGCATGAGAGCCGGGTTCTACGACTCGACCGGGGCGGTCCTGGACATGCTCGTCACGCACCTGTTCCAGCTGGCCGGCGAGGTAGCCATGCGCACGCCGCAGTCCCTTGACGCCGAGCACATCGCCGAGGCCCGGGAGGAGATCATCGGCTGCTTCCGGCCACTCACCTACGACGACGTTGTGGTGGGCCAGTACGAGGGGTACCGCGACATCGACGGGGTGCCATCGGACTCGAGGACAGAGACCTACGTGGCCGCCCGCCTGTTCGTCGACAACGAGCGATGGGACGGGGTGCCGTTCCTCATGAGGACCGGCAAGTGCATGGCCGCCAGCCACCAGCGGGTCAGCATCCGCTTCAAGGAGCCGGCCCAGACCATGGCCGGGATCTACGCCGGGTGCAACACCCTCGGCTTCGAGCTGTCCGGCGACGGGGAGATCGACCTCTCGCTGGTCACCAAGCAGCCCGGCCCCACCGGTGACCTGGCGCCGGCATCGGCCCGCCTTCCTTTCGGTCAGGCGTTCCACACGCCCTCGCTCCCCGCCTACTCCAGGCTGATCCACGACGTGCTGATCGGCGACCGGTCCCTGTTCACCCGGCCCGATGGCCTGCGCCACGTGTGGGAGGTGGCGGGCGCTCTGCTCGAGGACAAGCCCGAGCCGCGGATCTACCCGAAGGGCACCTGGGGCCCGGACCAGGCCCGGGTCCTGGCCGGGGAGAAGGGATGGGTACTGGGCGGATGAGCCTCAGCCGCTCACCCACCGGCCCGGCCGGGGGGAGCGGGGCCGGTGGGGGCGGTCTGTTGGAAGATCAAGCTAGGGAGCACCGGGCGCCGACCGGTAGGGACCAAAGGTCTGTTGCACCGGCCGGCGGTCTGTGACCACCGGCCCTGCAGGGCCCCGGTACCGGCCGGGAGAATCATCTCGGAAGGTGACGCCGGGAGGCGAAACGGGATGGACGAGAGCTGGCTGGCAGTGCTGCTCCTCTGGGGTGCGGCCATGGCGGTGCTCGGTGCCATCGTGATCCGCGCCCGACGACTGCGGTCGTGACCGGCCCGCGGGCCAGGCGGCGGTCCGGCCTTCCGTTCCTGAGACTGGTCTTGCGGGACCTCGAGACCAAGAAGGTGCGCAGCGCGCTCACAGCGGCGGCGGTGGCCATCAGCGTCATGGCCATCGTCACCCTCACGGTCGTCACCGACAGCCTCCAGAAGTCGGCGGCGTCGGTACTGCAGACGGGCAACGCCGACTTCACCGTCGCCCAGAAGGGCGCCCCGGACCTGCTCGACAGCGTGGTGACCGACACCCAGGTGGCGCAGATCGCCGCAACTCCCGGGGTGCGCAGCGCCATCGGGGTACTGGTGACGGTCACCCGCCTGGACGCGTCGCACCCGGCCTTCCTCGAGATAGGGGTCAGCCCCGACGCCCTGGTTCCGTTCGGGGTCCAGGTCGTCGCCGGGCGGCCCTACGCAGCACTGGCCAGCGACGAGATCATGCTCGGATGGCAGGCCGCTCAGGACCTCCACAAGCGCGTCGGTGACAGCGTGAGGATAGACCGGACCTCGTACCGGATAGTCGGCCTCTACTCCATCAAGCAGGTGTTCGGGGACGAGGCGTCGATGCTGCCGCTCATCCCCATGCAGGCCTACGAGCGCAAGCCGGGTACGGTCACCCTGACAGCCGTGAAGGTCACCCCGGGCACGTCCATCGAGGGGGTGCGACGGGTCATCGAGGAGCAGCACCCCAACCTGGCGACCGTGCGCCTGGCCAGCGAGTACGGGCGGGTGGACCGCAACATCACCTTCCTGGGTGCAGCCCGCACCGGGGCGACCATCATCGCCCTCCTCATCGGGATCATCATCGTGATGAACACGATGCTGCTGTCCTTCATCGAGAGGATCCGGGAGTTCGGCCTGCTCAGGGCCCTGGGTTGGAGCCGCCGGAGACTGGTCGGCCTGGTGATGGGCGAAGCGCTGGGGATCAGCCTCATCGGCGCGGCCGTAGGCGTCAGCCTGGCGTTCATCCTCACGGTGGCGCTGGCCCGCCTGTCCTCGCTGCGGGGACTGCTGGAGCCCCAGTACTCGGCTTCCACGTTTCTCATGGCCCTCTACAGCGCAGTGGGGATCGGCCTGCTGGCCGCCCTGTACCCGAGCCTCAGGGCCGCCTTCCTGAGGCCGGGGGAAGCGCTTCGAAGGGAGTGACCTTGACCGAGCCGGTTGTCTTGAGCGCCCGCCGTGTCACCAAGGAGTTCATCCCCGGCCAGCCGGCCCTGCGAGCCGTGGATCTCGACGTGAGCCGGGGCGAGTGGGTCTCCATCATGGGCCCGTCGGGGGCCGGGAAGTCGACGCTGCTGCAGATCTTCGCCGCTCTCGAGACGCCCACCTCCGGCCAGGTGCTCTACCGCGGCGTCGACCTGGGCCGGGTCGACCTGGATGCCTACCGGCGGGGTTCGGTCGGGATCGTGTTCCAGCTGCACAACCTGCTGCCCCACCTGGACGTCCGGGAGAACCTGGAGGTGGCCATGTACGGAACCCGGAT
>JAKAXN010000111.1 GCA_021816565.1 Actinomycetes bacterium | reverse complement strand
GCCCGGACCAGGCCGGCCCGGACCCGCCCCACCAGGTCCCGCAGATCAGCCCAGGTGAGATCCCGGTCCGGGCGGGTCTGGGACCGGGCCAGCACCGCCGGCTGGTCGGCCCTCTCCGGCGGGAAGTCGAGCGCCATCTCCGCGTAGTTGAGGGTGGCGCCCGGGAACCACCGGACCCCGGTGACCGACGCCGGGTCCTCGACGATCGGCGCCGCGGCCCGGTCGTGCCACGGGAGCGCGAACTCGTCGGCCACCCGCTCCCAGAACGCCCCGGCCGTAGCGGCACCCACCGACCAGGCCCACGCCTCGTCGTAGGGGTCGGGGCCGTTGGGGTCGGGGGAGCCGAAACCGGCGCCGGCCAGGAACCGGGCCAGCCGGGACCGCTCCCGGCGCGAGGGGGACGGTTGCCACAGAGGCTGCGACGCCATGGCGGTCATCCTGGCGCAGGGGACTCCGGAGCGTCGAAGAGGCGGTGCGCCGCCTCCTCCGCCCGTCGGGCCACCTCCCGGACCGGCACGCCGATCAGGCGGGCCACCCGGGCCGCGTCGTCGTGCTCGGCCTTGATCCGGCGGGGGCCGCGCTTGACCCGCACCGGGTGGCCCTCCACCTCGACCGAGGCGAAGTCCCGGTCGGCGACCCAGCGTTGCCAGGTGGTCGAGCGGATCCCGAGGGTGCCGGTCTCGTCGGCCAGGATCCGCCGCAGCGGGGCGGAGGCAGCCGGCGGGCACAGCACCGACACCACGTGGGCCGGCCGACCCTTCTTCCCGGTGACCGGCGTGACCCAGGCGTCGAGGGCCCCGGCGGCCATGAGGGCGGCCACGGTGGAACCGAGGATCTCGCCGGTCACGTCGTCCACGTTGGCCTCGAGCACCACCACCGGCTGGCCGTCGGACTCGGGCCGCTCGGCCGGCGTGCCGAGCACCACCTGCACCGCGTTGGGCATCCCGTCGATCTCCCGGGACCCGGCGCCGAACCCCACGCCGGTGACGGTCATGGCCGGCATCGGTCCCCACCCCGACGACAGGGCGGCCAGCAGGGCCGCCCCGGTGGGGGTGGTCAGCTCCATCGGTATGGCGGTGCCGTAGGTCGGGGCCCCGGCCGCGGCCAGCAGCGACACCACCGCCGGGGCCGGCACGGGCAGGGCGCCGTGGGCGGAGGAGACCATGCCGGTGCCCTGGGCCACCGCGGAGGAGCGGATCTCGTCCACCCCGAGTAGCTCGAGGGCCACGCAGGTGCCGACGATGTCGATGATGGCGTCGGCCGAGCCGACCTCGTGGAAGTGCACCTGGGCGACCGGGCGCCGGTGCAGCTGGGCCTCGGCCACGGCCAGCTTCTCGAAGGCGGCCAGGGACCGGCTGCGGGCCCGGTCCGGCAGCCGGGCCTCGGTGATCAGCCCGACGATGTGGCTGTAGGTGCGCACCACCGAGTGCTCGCGCACCTTGACCCGGACGTGGGTGGCGGCCAGCCCGCCGCGCATGACCGGCTCGGTCTCGAGGGTCCAGCCCCCGAACGGCAGCGACACCAGCTCCCGCTCGATCTGGTCGATGTCGGCGCCGGCGTCGATCAGCGAGCCGAGGGCCATGTTGCCGGCGATGCCGGCGTAGCAGTGCCACCAGGCGACGGTGGTCACCGGGGCAGGCCCAGGAGGCGGTGGACGGCGAAGGCCGCGCCGAAGCCGTTGTCGATGCCCACGACCACCAGGCCGGAGGCGCACGAGGAGAGCATGCCCAGCAGAGCCGTGACACCGGCCAAAGATGCGCCGTATCCGACACTCGTCGGTACGGCCACCACCGGCGCTGCGGTCAGGCCGCCGATCACCGACGCCAGGGCGCCCTCCATGCCGGCCACCACCACCACCGCCCGGGCCCGCTGGATCTCCTCCACCCGGGCCAGCAGCCGGTGGATGCCGGCCACGCCGACGTCGGCGATCAGCCGGGACGGGATCCCGAACGCCCGGAGGGTGGCCTCGCACTCGTAGGCCACGGCCAGGTCGGCGGTGCCGGCGGTGACCACCAGGATCGGATCCAGGTCCCGCTCCGGGGCCGGCCGCCACACCACGGTGGATCCCCACACCTGGCCTCCCGGCCAGGCCCCGGTCACGGCGTCGACCTGCTCCTCGGTGGCCCGGCTGAGCAGCACCGGCCCCTCGCCCGACGAGAGCAGCTCGCCGACGATGCCGACGCAGTGCCCGGCACTCTTTCCCGGGCCGTAGACCGCCTCGGGCAGGCCCTGGCGCAGCTCCCGGTGCGAGTCGATGGTGGCGTAGCCCATGTCGGTGAACGGCAGCGCCTGCAGCCGACGCACCACCTCGTCGGCGTCGAGCTCGCCGGCGGTGAGTGAGTCCAGCAGTTTCCGAACGGCGGCCGCATCCATAACCCATCTATCCTGCCCGCCCATGACCGGCGTTGTCTCCCCGCAAGCCACGATCGGCTTCCTGGGACCGCGCGGCACCTTCACCGAGCACGCCCTGCGCAGCGACCCGGGGCTGTCCGGCGCCCGCCTGCAGCCGATGCCGTCGTTCGTGCACGTCCTGGGCGGGGTGGCCGACGGCACGGTCGACTACGGCTTCGTGGCCATCGAGAACTCCATCGAGGGCACCGTCTCGATCACCATGGACCAGCTGGTGCACGACCGGGAGCTGATCATCGTCGGCGAGGTGGTCATGCCGGTCACCCAGAACCTGCTGGCCCGGCCCGGGGTGAGGCTGGCGGACGTGACGCGGGTGGTCTCGTTCCCCCACGCCACCGGCCAGTGCCGGGCCTGGCTCACCGCCAACCTGCCGGGGGCGGAGGAGGTGGCGGCCACCTCCACCGCCGAGGCCGTCCGCCAGGTGGGCGAGGGCACGGCCGGCCCTGTTGGCACCACCGCTGCCATCGGAACCGCGCTGGCGGCTTCGCTCTACGGGCTGGAGGTGCTGGCCGCGGAGATCGAGGACCACCCCGACAACTCCACCCGCTTCGTCCTCGTCTCCCGCCCCGAACGGGGGATCCCGGCCCCCACCGGCCACGACAAGACCAGCGTGGTGTGCTTCCAGTCCGCCGACCGGCCGGGTTCGCTGCACGGCATCCTGGGGCAGTTCTCGGCCCGGGACCTCAACCTGGTGAAGCTGGAGTCCCGGCCGACCAAGCGGCAGCTCGGCGACTACTGCTTCATCATCGACTTCGAGGGCCACGTGGCCGACGAGGTCGTCGCCGACTGCCTGCGCGACCTGCACACCGGGCTGCTCTCGCTCAAATTCCTCGGCTCCTATCCGGCGGCCGGGGCGCACGGGGCGGACGTGCGCGAGCGGGCCGGGCAGGCCTGGGCCGCGGCCGACCGCTGGATAGACGAGATCCGTTCACGCATAAGGGGAAACTGACATGACCGAGTTCGACCTGTCCGTCACCGACAAGCTGCTGTCGACCACCCGGTCGGTGCGCAAACGGCTGGATGTCAGCCGGCCGGTGCCGGCCGAGGTGGTGGTCGACTGCCTGAGGTTGGCGGTGCAGGCGCCCACCGGCAGCAACCAGCAGGGATGGCGCTGGATGGTTGTCACCGACGCTGACAAGAGACGGGCGCTGGCGGACATGTACAACGAGGGCGGCCGGGGCTACCTGCAGTCCGCGGCCGGCCGGGAGATGGACGACCAGACCAGGAAGGTCTACGAGAGCGCCCTGTTCCTCACCGACATCCTGGCCGACGTGCCGGTGCACGTGATCCCCTGCATCGAGGGCCGGGTGGACAACATGCCCAACATCGGGGCCGCCTCCATGTACGGCTCGGTCATCCCCGCGGCATGGAGCTTCATGCTGGCCCTGCGGTCACGGGGCCTCGGGGCGGCGTGGACCACGCTGCACCTGTTCAAGGAAAAGGAGGCGGCCGAGCTGCTCGGCATCCCCTACGACTCGGTCACGCAGATCGCGCTGCTGCCGGTGGCCTACACCATCGGCACGGACTTCAAGCCGGCCAAGCGGCCCCCGGTGGAGGACATCACCTACTGGGATTCGTGGGGGGCCACCAGGTAGAGGCCCGGCTTTCCCGATCCTACTGATAGGGACCTAGGTCCCTATCAGGGCAGACGGCCCGCACCGTACCTTGGCCGCATGAGTGGTCGGGGAGGAACTTCGGGAGGAATCGACACGGGAAGCCGGCCGGGGGTGCGCCTGATCCGGGTGCTCATCGCCGACGACGACGAGGCCGTCCGCCGCACCCTGGCCCGCATCGTGGGCCGCAGCGACGGGCTGGTCCTGGCCGGCGCCGCGGCCACCGGCGCCGAGGCCGTCCGGCTGGGGCTGGAGCTGCAGCCGGACGTGGCGCTCATCGACGTGTCGATGCCCGGCGGGGACGGCATCCAGGTGACCGAGGCCCTGCGGGCCGGGTCCCCGGCCACCCGGGTCGTGGCCCTGTCCGGGTCGGCCGAGCGGGGCGAGGTGCTCGCCATGCTGGCCGCCGGGGCGTCGGGCTACCTGCTGAAGGGCGCCTCCACCGACGTGGCCGCCGCCCTGCGCGCCGCCAGCCGGGGCGAAGGAGTGCTGGCCGGGGAGATCGCCTCCGAGGTGATCGGCGAGCTGAGCAACCGGCTCAGCCGCCAGCGTCACGACGAGAACGAACGGCACCTGAAGGCGGCCCGCATCAGGGACGCGCTGGACGGGGGCCTGCACATGGCGTTCCAGCCGGTGCTCTCCCTCGACACCGGCCAGGTGGTCGGCCACGAGGCCCTGGCCCGGTTCCGGGTCGGCCCGGCCCGCCCCCCCGACCAGTGGTTCGCCGAGGCCTGGTCGGCCGGCCTGGGCTACGAGCTGGAGGTGGCGGCGTTCCGCCGGGCCGTGGCCACCGCCTTCCTGAGCCCGAGCGGCCGGCTGGTGGGGGTCAACCTGTCACCGGTGGTGATCGCCGATCCCCGCTTCGCCGCCGAGTTCGACAGCTGCCCGATCGCCGACCGGCTGGTGCTGGAAGTGACCGAGCACGCGGTGGTCGACGACTACGGGCCGCTCTGCCGGGCGCTGGACCGGTTCCGGGCCGCCGGGGCCCGGGTGGCCGTCGACGACGCCGGGGCGGGCTACGCCAGCCTGCGCCACGTGCTCATCCTGCGACCGGACCTGGTCAAGCTGGACCGCAGCCTGGTCACCGGCATCCACGACGATCAGGCCAAGCGGGCGGTGGCCGTCGGGATCATCTCCTCGGCCAGGGAGCTCGGCGCGGAGGTGGTCGCCGAGGGTATCGAGGTGGAGGCGGAGCTGCGCTGCGTCGCCGACCTCGGGGCCCGGCTGGGCCAGGGATACTTCCTCGGCCGGCCCAGCCCGCTCGGCCCGGCCCTGTTCCCGACCGGATGACCCGGCGCCCGATGCGGGTGGGTCGCCGCCTCAACCGGACCTGCGCCGCCATCGCCGTGGTCGCGGTGGCCGCGGCGGTGGGGCTGGCCTCCCTGACCCTCGGCCTGAACGCCCGCGACAGCCACCGGCTGCTGCAGTTGCAGGCCAACGACGCCTCGGTGTCGGTCACCTCGCTGCTCACCCAGATCAAGTCCTCCATGGCCTCCATCGGGGCGGTGGCGGCGGCCACCGGAGCCACCCCGGCCAGCCTCCGGCAGGTGGTGGGCCAGGAGTCCGCCATGGTGGCGTTCGCCTCGGTGGCGGTGCTGCGCACCGGGCACGGCCCGGCGCCGGCAGTGACCGCGGTCCGGGGATCTCCGGCCGTGGTCGGAGACACCGGCGGCCTGAGCCCCTACGGCCAGCAGGTCGACTCCCGCCTGCGCACCGGAGCGGGCCTCCAGGTCCTGGGCTTCGTCGGCCGGGGCGCCGGCCGGACACTGGCCCTGCTCATGGGGGCACCAGCCGTGCCGTCGGGCTACGGCGTCTACGCCGAGCTGCCCCTCCCGGCGGGGATCACGGTGAAGAGCCCGTTCCCCCGGCTGAGCATCGCCGTGTACAACGGGGCCGACGGGCGCGCCCCGCTCATCTTCGCCAGCACCCACCAGCTGCCCCTGCGGGGAGACCAGGTCGGGGTGCTCATCGACCTGAACCGGGCGGTGGTGACCTCGGCGCCGGCGGCCACCGGGCCGGTCCTGCGATTCGTGGTGGCCACCAGCGGCTCACTCCTCTCGCCCCTCGAGCGCCTGCTGCCGTGGCTGCTGGCCGCCCTGGCCCTGATAACCGGCGGTCTGGCCGTGCGCGCCGTGCAGTCCGCGGCCGCCCGCCGGGACCGGGCCATCGCCGTCGCCCGGGACCTGCACGAGAAGAACGCCGAGCTGGACCAGGCCATGGCCCGCTCCCTGGAGGCCGAGCGGGCCCGCCAGCTGCTGGAGGCGGAGCTCCAGCAGGCCCAGCGCCTGGAGGCGGTGGGCCAGCTGGCCGGGGGCATCGCCCACGACTTCAACAATCTGCTGATGGTCATCCAGACCCACGTGGACTTCCTGGCCGAGGAGCTGCCCGCCGACGACGACGCCCAGGCGGACCTGGCCGAGGTCCGGGGAGCCGCCACCCGGGCCGCCGACCTGACCCGCCGGCTCCTCGTGTTCTCCCGCCGGGACCTGGTCCGCCCGTCCCCGCTGGAGGTCAACGAGACCATCACCGAGGTGGTGCGCATGCTGCGCCGCAGCGTCGGGGAGGACGTCACGCTGATCGCCGACCTGAGCCCGGGCCTGCCGGCGGTGCTCTGCGACGCCGGCGAGCTGCACCAGGTGATGGTCAACCTGGTGGTCAACGCCCGCCAGGCCATCACCGGCAGCGGCTCCATCCTGGTCCGGACCGAGCCGGTGCAGCTCGACAGGGCCGCCCTGCCGGCCGGCAGCGACCTCCGGCCCGGTCCGGCGGTGCGCATATCGGTGACCGACGACGGCTGCGGGATGAGCCCGGCCACCGCGGCCCGGGCGTTCGAGCCGTACTTCACCACCAAAGAGGCCGGGTCGGGCACCGGCCTGGGCCTGGCCACGGTGTACGGCATCGTGCGCCGCTACGGCGGCCACATCGGGCTCGACAGCGAGGCGGGCACCGGGACCACGGTGACGGTCTACCTGCCGGCCACCGGGGTGGCGGCCGACCCGGAGCCCGCGCCCGCCCCTCCGGCCGCCGCCCCGGCCGGGACCGCCACCGTGCTCCTGGTCGAGGACGAGGACGGCGTGCGGCGGGCCTGCCAGCGCATCCTGGAGGGCGGGGGGTACCGGGTGCGCACGGCCGGGACCGCCGCCGAGGCCCTGGACGGCTACGCCCCGGAGGACTTCGACGTGCTGGTCACCGACGTGGTCATGCCCGGGGGCCTGTCCGGGCGGGACCTGGTGCAGCGGATGCAGCAGACCCGGCCGGTGCTGCCGGTGCTGTACATGTCCGGCTACAGCCGCGACGAGATCGCCACCCGGGGGGTTCTGGAGGAGGGGATCACGGTGATAGAGAAGCCCTTCACCCCCGAGCAGCTCCTCGGGGCGGTCGGCTCGGTCCTGGCCGGCGCGACCCCCGTAGGCGCCTGACGGGCGGGGCGCCGGCCGGTATCAAAGGGCCTTCGCCTCTAGTGATCGAAGGCGCAAGCGCCTTGGATGGATCCAGAACCCGCCGGAGAGGGGGGTGCAGGGCGAGAGGGTGATGTCCGGTGTTCGCAGGTGAGTATCTGTCAGCTTCGTTCCCGGAGGTGTGCTCGGTGTTCGACGATGCCGTGCAGCGGGTCGCCGCACCGGCTGCCGCTTCGTCCTCCTACCCGGAGGGGTGGGCGGCGCCCCGGGCGCCCTACCGGATCCGCCACGTCTCGGCCGGCGCGGCCTCCCTGCACCTGGAGTGGCCCGACCCGGGCGCCCCGGGTGGCTGGTCGACCGGCGAGGTGCGGGTGCTGCAGGTGCAGTCCGGCCTGACGCCGCGCACCGAGCTCATGATCGCCGCTCCCGTCACCGTCCCGGCCGAAGGGGCCCGCCGGTTCCTGGAGTCACTGGCCGCCTCGGTGCAGCGGGCCCTGTCGCTGGCCACACCCGCCTGATCGGGGTCGCCTGAGCGGCGGCGGGGTGGCGGAGCCGGAGGCGGCTCCGGCCGGGACCTGGGCCATCCGGCCCGGACCGGTCAGCCTCCGGCGGGCGTAGGGGTGGTGGTGGCGGTGCCGGCGGTCCCGCCGGGGGCCGTCACCGTCGGCTGGCCCATGGTCGAGGCGTGCCTCATGAGCAGCGAGTACGGCGGGGCCAGGTCCACCCCGTCGGGCTTGTCGAGATAGCCGGGGGCGCTGCCCGGCTGGCCGGTGACCCCGTACTGCCAGACGATCTTGTTGGTACCGGGGTCGATGACGACCACCCGGTGGTTGTAGTCGTCGTTCATCAAGAAGTCGCCGTTGGGCAGCGGCATGGCCAGCGACGGCTGGTTGAGCTGGGGCTGGCCCGGCTGGGGCTGGTAGCGCCAGATCAGCTGACCCTTGTTGTTGAACGTCTCGAGCACCCCGGGATCGGAGTAGCTGACCGACACGTACACGCCGGGAGACACCTCGTTGGAGTCCGACGGGTAGGTCTCCCCGGGCGGGTGGAACGAGTTGTAGATGGTGCCGTTGATGCCCATCTCGTCCACCCAGTCCCCGTTGATCTCGGTCACCAGGTAGTGGCCGTTGGTCATCGGGAAGGCCCCGTTGGGGCTGCCGAACCGGGCCGGCGGGCTGTGGTAGCAGGCGCTGGTGGTGGTGCCGAAGATGTGGGCCGGGGTGTGCGAGCCGGGGGCGATCAACAGCAGCCGGCAGTTCTTGATGTCGGCGGTGAGGATGTAGCCGTCCGGCAGCATCATGGCGTCATCGGGGTTCCACAGCTGGTTCGGCCCGGAGCCCGACACCCCGGGGGTGCCGTAGCGGTACACGATCCGGTGGGTCGCCACGTCGATGACGGTGATGACGAAGTCGTCCTCCTCGGTGGCGATGATGTACTTGCCGTCGGGAGTGAAGAAGGCGTCGTCGGGGATCTTGAACGTCTGGCCCGGAGCCAGGTCCCCGGGCTGGGGGAACTGCCAGACGATCTGGCCCTGCGGGTTGACCACGATGAGCCGGTTGTTCTGCCGGTCGGCGATCAGGACCGGGCCGGGCAGCACCGCCGGGTTGGAGCCGGGGGCCAGGTGCGGGCTGTCCAGCGGGGTGCTGAACGCGGCCGGCAGCGTGGTCGTGGTGGTGGTCGGATGCACCGCAGCGCCGGTGGCCGAAGCCCGCTTGCCGGCCGGGTGGGTGCCGGCCGAGCAGGCGGCCAGCAGGACCGTCGCCGCGGCCAGAACCGGGGGCACGCCGAGCAGGTGGCGGCGACTGCGATTCGAGCGTCGGGGGGAGCACGCCATGGGCGCCCCCGACGCTAGCCCCTCCCACCGGGGGTGGCGGGTCACCCTGAGTGGGCGGTTGTGACCCATCGGCTACTAGCCGGCCCGGCGTCGCGGCGGCGGTGGTACCCAGGACCCGTGGAGAACCGGGACGTGGGGATTCTGGCGGTGGTGGGCATCGGCGCCGGGATGATCATCCTGTTCCTGCTGGCCGGGATCACCGTGGCGGTGGGCAACAGCGTGCCCACCGAGTACTGGGCCGCGGCCGCCACCTTGAGCGGCGCCCTGGTCGGGTTGCTGGCCCCGCAGCCCGCCACCAGAGGATCGCTGACCCGCATGGCCGCCCGCATGAGCGCGGCCGTTCCCGGCGGGCCGGGCGGGGCTGCGGGGGGAGGCGGGGCCGGTACCGGCGGCGGCCCCGCCCCCTCCGAGGAGTTGATCGCCGCGACCGTCGGCGCCTCCCCCCGGGGAGGCCCGCCCCGCGGCGGCGGTGCGGCCCCGGAGGTGGACATCACCGAGGCGGCCCAGACCCAGTACCGCCCGGCTCCCGAGCACGTACCGGCCTACGCCGCCCAGACGGCCAGGGTGGAGGCGGTCAACCAGGCGGCCAGCACCGCCCCGGTGTACGACCTGCGGGTGATCGGGCTGATCCTGGTGGGTCTGGCCGCCTTCGGGGTGGGCGTGTGGTTGGCCCTCACGGTGGGGAACCACTCCCCCGCCACCGCATCGGACACCGCAGTGAGCAACGCCGCCACCGCCCTGATCGCCCTGGGGTCGGCCGCCGGCGGCGCCCTGGTGGGGCTCCTGTCGCCCACCCCGGGCCGGCCCACCGCGGCGTAGCGGACCGGCCCCCTACGGGGCGGATGCCCGGTCCCGGCGACCGGTAATGTCTCGGTCACCAGGAGGGATGGCAGAGCGGCCGAATGCGAAGCTCTTGAAAAGCTTTGGGATGCAAGTCCCCGTGGGTTCAAATCCCACTCCCTCCGCTGGTCAGAGGCTGTTTCTACCAAGTCAGTAGAGATTGCCGAGACCCAGTGGTCCATAAAAAGTCCATAAATCTTCTGACGAACCTGATGTAGCCTGGCCCTGTGCCGGGGAGCATCCGTCAGAAGGGCCCGGACCGCTGGCAGGTCCGGGTGTCGCTGGGCCGGGATGCTGCGACCGGCCGCTACGAGTACCTCTCCCGGGATGTCCGGGGCACCAAGCGTGACGCCCAGAAGTACGCCGCCCGGCTGGTCACCGAAGTGGAGCAGGGGCTACACCGGCACTCGGAGCGTCACACGGTGGCCGAGTTGCTGGACCGGTGGATGGAGCACATCGAGGGCCTGGGCCGGGCGCCGACCACCCTGGCCCGTTATCGATCGGCCATCCGCCACGACATCGCCCCTCGGATCGGCGAGTTCCGCATCGACCGCATCCAGCCGGCGGACATCGACCGCTTCTACACGGGTCTGGCGAAGTCCGGACTTCAACCGGTCAGCATCCGCAAGAGCCACAGCATCCTGTCCGCTGCGTTCAATCAGGCTCTCAAGTGGGGATGGATCGACAGGAGCCCCGTCCACCGAGCCTCTCCCCCGTCGGTCGGCCACAACGAGGTCATCCCGCCCCGCCCGGATGAGCTGGCCCGGATCCTGGCCGAGTGCGAGCGGAGCAACCCTGAGCTCGGGAGCATCATCTATGTAGCGGTCACCACCGGCTGCCGACGCGGCGAGCTATGCGGACTTCGCTGGTCGGACGTCGACTTCGACGCCGGCACCCTCACCGTGGCACGGTCGATCTCCGATGCCGACGGCGTGGTCGAGGTCAAGGGCACCAAGACCCACGCCATCCGTCGGCTGGCGCTGGACCAGGGCACGCTGCAGGTGCTCCGCCGACGCCGAGACCGGTGCGAGGAGCTTGCGACTTCCGCCGGCGTGGACCTCGGCGCCTCGAGTTACGTGTGGTCCCAAGACGTTGCCGGCCGAGAGCCTTTCCGCCCCGATCGGGTCACCGGTCAGTTCGTGGTGATCCGGGAGCGGCTCGGGCTCGAGCACATCACCTTCCACAGCCTCCGCCACTTCGCCGCCACAGCGCTGGCCGGCCAAGGCGTAGCTGTACGGACCATCGCCGGACGTCTCGGACACGCCAACCCGACGGTGACCCTGAAGACCTACGCCCACTTTCTCGATGTTGCCGACCGTGATGCTGCGGAGAAGCTGGGCGACATCGTGACCTCGCTTGTAGGCGCTATCCGAGAGCGCGATAACTCCGTCCAGCCAAGTGCCGACTGATACCTCACTTGGAGTGATAGCCGGACCCCGCACATTACTGACGACCTCAACGCCTGTGAGGGGTCCCCGATAGCTGGTCCAGCTGCTATGCGTGTTGTAGCTGTTGTTGGTTGAGCCAGGCCTGGACGAACTCGGTGGGGCTGAGTCCGTCGTGGGCCGAGTGTGGCCGGTTGATGTTGTAGTCGATGCGCCAGTCCTCGAGGAGGATCCGGGCCTCGAGCAGGGTGTCGAAGAGCTGGCCGTTGAGGAACTCGTCTCGGAGGCGGCCGTTGAAGGACTCGATCCAGGCGTTCTGCCAGGGCGAGCCTGGG
>JAKAXN010000110.1 GCA_021816565.1 Actinomycetes bacterium | reverse complement strand
GCCCGGCGAAGGACTGGCCCCGAACCACGGTGAACACCCCGACCGGGCCCGACACCACCGCCACGAGGGCGCCCACGATCAGGGCGGTGTGGACCGGGGCGCTGGCGAAGAAGCTCATGGCTGCGGCCCGGTCACGAGCCCGACACCACCAGCACCCGTCCCTGCACCCGCAGCACCTCCACCGGGTGGCGGTACAGGTCGCTCAGGACCTCCGTGCGCACGATCTCGTCGGTGCGCCCCGACACCACCCTCCCGTCGGCCATGTAGGCGATGCGGTCCATGACCGGCAGGAGCGGGTTCATGTCGTGGGCGGAGATCAGGATGGCCACCCCCTGGCGGGTGGATATGCCGGCCAGGACCGCCACGATGTCGTTGGCGCTCCGGATGTCCAGGTTGGCGAGCGGCTCGTCGAGGAGCAGCAGCCGGGGGCCTCCGACCAGGGCGTGGGCGATCATGACCCGCTGCTGCTCGCCACCGGACAGCCGGCCGACCCGGGCGTCGGCGAAGGTGTCGGCGCCCACCGCGACCAGGGCCTCCTCCACCGCGGCCCGCCGCGCCGCCGACCGGCGGGGCGGGCCCAGCCGGTGGCCGTCCACCCCGAGGCCCACCAGGTCCCGGGCCCGGAGG
This sequence comes from Actinomycetes bacterium, assembly GCA_021816565.1. Next base: position 11,190 of record JAKAXN010000110.1, on the reverse strand, counting down.
GGCACGTCGGGGTCCAGGTCGATCCTCTGGGGGACGTACCCCACGCCCGGGCTGCGCCGGGACCTCGGGCTGCCGGCGATCAGCACCTCCCCCCGGTCGGGTTCGACCATTCCCAGGATGGTCTTCAAAAGGGTGGTCTTGCCGGCCCCGTTGGTGCCGATCAGCCCGGTGAACTCGCCCTCTCCTACGGCCAGCCCGACCCGGTCGAGGATCAGCCGACCGGACAGGGAGACGTCTACGTCGCACATCTCCAGAACCGGCGTCACGGGGTGCTCACCGCCTCCTGGAGATGCTGCACGGTGGAGAGCATCCACTGGGTGTAGCTGTCGCCGACCGGCATCAGCTCGTAGACCCCGACCACCGGGATCCCGGCCGACCGGGCGGTGCGGACGAAGCTCTGGGTGAGCGAGTCGGTCACCTGCCGGTTGTAGAGCAGGGCCTTGACCTTTCTGTCGCGCAGGAGGTCCTGCTCAATCGAGATGTCCTGGGGGGCCGGGTCGATCCCGTTCATGACGTCGGCCTGGAAGCTGAAGGGGGTCAGGTTGCGGGCACCGGCCGCCTGCAGCAGGTAGTCGGCCACCGGCTCGGTGGTGGCCACCGGCACCGCCGGGTAGTCCCGCCGGAACCGGGCCAGGGCCGACAGCAACGGCTGGAGACCGGCCCGGAACCGGGCCGCGTTGGCTTCGAAGTAGGCGGCGTGGGAGGGCTCGACGGCCGACAGGGCACCGGCCAGCGCGTCGGCCACCTCGGCCACGGCGGACGGGTCGTACCACAGGTGGGGGTTGGCCGTGCCCGCGGGGAAGCCGGCCACATCGGCCGCCACGATCACCTTCCGGTGCCGGCCCGGCGAGGCGGACTCGATCCGGTCCATGAACTGGTCGTATCCCAGGCCGTTCTGCACGACCACCCGGGCCCCGGCCACGGCGCGGGCCACGCCGGTGCTGATCTCGAAGCTGTGGGGGTCGGTGTTGGGGTCGGTCATGATCGAGGTGACCCGGGCGTAGGCCCCGCCGACCGTGGCGGCCACGTCGCCGTACTGGCTCTCGGCGGCCACCACCGCTATCGCCTGTCCGGCCGCGACGGTGGTGGTACCGGCCCGGGGCGCGCCGGCGGTCGTCCCGGCCCGGGGGCCGCCCGTGGAGGAGCAGGCTGTCGCCAGGGAGGCGGCCAGGACCACCGCACTGGCTATCGTAAGAGCCTTACCTGAAATCACTGCCGGTAAGCTTACCCGAAATGGTTACCATTACCGTATGAGTTCGACTAGGGACACCCGTCAGAAGCGGGCCCTGGCCGCCGTCCTGGACCGGTCGGCGGGCTTCCGTTCGGCCCAGGACCTGTTCGCCGAGCTCCGGTCGCAGGGCCAGAACGTGGGCCTGACCACCGTGTACAACCAGCTGCGGGGCCTGGCCGAGGCCGGGGAGATCGACACCCTGCGCACCGACGACGGCGAGACCCTCTACCGGCGCTGCGAGACCGGGCGCCACCACCACCACCTGGTGTGCCGGCGCTGCGGGCGGGCCGTGGAGGTGGAGGGCCCGGAGGTGGAGCGCTGGGCCGACCGGGTGGCCGGCGAGCACGGGTTCGTGGATGTGGCCCACACGCTGGAGATCCTCGGGACCTGCGGGGACTGCGCCGGCGGCTGAGGGGGCCCGGGCCCGGACGGCATCCTCGTCGCCCCACGCCACCAGGGCGTCCACCAGGCGGTCACTGCCGCCCGGGCCGCCGGGTTCAGGCGGTGGTGACGGTGATGTTGAACGGGTTGGGGGCGCTCGGCAGGGTGACGGCGGAGCCGTTGATCCGCAGCTGGACCCCGGCCGGGTCCCCCAGCCGGAGCCACAGCCCGTTGGCCGCGGAGAAGGTCCGGCTGGCCCCGGCCGGCAGGGTCCCCTCGTAGGCCACCGGTCCCGACGGGGAGCCGGACCGCAGCTCCATCCAGCACGGGGCCGAGGTGGCCACCGACACCTCCAGGGAGCCGGCCGTGATGGTGTACACGGCGTCGGTCGCGCTGGTGCTGGTGGCCGCCAGCGTGGGCGGGGTGGTGGGGGCCGGAGGGGCCACGGTGGTCGCCGGGGTGACGGAACCGCCGGCCCGGCCCGGAGGCGATGCCGTGTGGGCGGCCGGCCGGCCGGACCCCGACCGGACCTCGTGGATGGCCACGCCGGCCCCGGCGGCCACCACGACCAGGCCGGCGGCGGCGGCCAGGACCCGGGCGGGGCGGTGACCGGCCCGGTATTGCTTCCGGTGCCCGTCGAGGGAGGCCACGCCGGCCGGCTCACCGACCCTGGCGGCGGCGGACCCGGGGTCAACCGCGGGCCCGGGGTCGGCGACCGGGGACCCGGGGTCAACCGCGGGCCCGGGGTCGGCGACCGGGGACCCGGGGTCAACCGCGGGCCCGGGGTCGGCGACGGGGGACCCGGACGCCGCAGGCCCGATGAAGACGCCCGGATCGTCGTCGAGGTCGTCGATGACGAGCGGGGCGGCAGGGGGTCCGACCGGGGCGGCGGCGGCCGGAGCGGGCCCGGACCGCACCCGGGCCCGGGCCGATACCACCGAGGCGGCCGCGGCCGCAGTACGGGAGGACGCCGCCGGGCGAGCCGCCCGGGCCGGCTCAGCCGGGGAGGCCGGGCGCTCCGCCCGGGCCGGCTCCGGTTCCTCCACGGGCCGGGGCGGGACCACCGAGCGGGCGGCCGGGCGGGGCGCCGGCTCGGACGCGACGTCGGGCACGCCGGCCACTGCGTCGTCGGTGATGACGATCGGCGGGTGCTCCTCGGCCTGCTCCATGGCCTCCATGCGGGCCCGCTGGTAGCGGGCCTCCACCTGGCTGTCCCGGTGCGAGTGCCAGGCCGGCCGGGCGGCGGCGGGGCGGCCGTCCAGCCGGCCCCAGACCATGGGCCGCACGGCCGGGCCGGGCTGGCCGGCGGCCTGGCCCACGATCCGGACATGGGCCGAGCCGTTCCGGCCGGCGGCCGATTCGGCCAGGGCCTCGTCGGGGCCCAGGTGTTCGAGGTGGTTGAGGTGGACCCGGTGGGATTCGATGGAGCGGATGTCCTGGCGGGTGGCCATGAACCAGCGGCGACCGGCGAGTCCACCGACGACCAGGATCAGGGGGAGGCAGATGAGAATGGTCATTTTTTGACCTGCCAGGGCGCTCTAGTAGGTGGGACGGAGTGGTACCTGTGAGCCGGGCTACCCGTTGAAATGGGCACCCGAACTTCGCAACCGGGACCGGCCGCGGAGCCGGCGCCGGGAAGCCGGGGCGGCCTCGGCCGGCTGATCGGCAACCGAGGTCTCGACGGAGTGCAGATCCGGCGACGGCGAAGGAGCCGGAGCCGGAGCGGCCGAGGGGTGCTCGTCCCTGGCCGAACCTTCGGTGTCAGCCGGACTGCCATTACGGAGGGGGGCATCGACCACAGTGGAGCCCACGTTGAGGATGGGCGTGCCCTCGGGGAGGACCCCGCCCGAGGACTCGGTCCAGTCCCCCTCCCGGCCGACCACGTCGAGGCGGACCTTGGGCAGTGACTTCATGAACCCTTCCGGCTGATCCAGGACCACCGCCCCGCCTTCGATCATCGGCTTGAGCATCTGGCAGAACTCCAGCAGCTCGAAGTCCAGCCGGCGGGCCAGGGCGGCCACGTTGCGGCGGCCGTCCACAGCCACCAGGATCCGCCACTTGTCCTGGCTGATGGTCAGCGACTCGTCCGACAGGGCCTCGGCCAACCGGGGCACCGCCTCGAAGGAGTGTATGACCGACTCCACCTCGCGCCACGCCTCCAGGCGCTTCTTCCCGGCTGTGACAACCGTCTCAAGCCGGATGCGGGGACCGGCCGGGACGTTGGTCTCGTCCTCGGGGTGGAATTCGAAGCTGCCCCGGGGGGAGCGCAGGGCGTCGAAGCAGATGTCTTCGATCAGAGACCGCCACTTGGTGCGGCCCTCACCGTAGGGGACGCCGCCCAGCCCGGTGGAGCCGCTGCCGATCTCGGCGACCGTGGCCCGGCCCTCGGCCAGCCAGATCGTCCCGTGCATCGACGAGCACCGGACCTGGAGCCGACCCGTGGCCGAGCGCCGTGACAGCAGCCCGAGGATCTCCCCAAAGTCCAGAACGTCGAACGTACCTGCCAACGGCATGCAACCCTCGCAATCAGCTAACCAACTTCCGGTCCCGGTTCCGGTCCGCCTCGAGAGGATGCGCCGGTCTGGGATCCGATTGTCGCATGTCGGCGGACAGGCCGGCACGCGACGATCAGACCCTTTCTACCCCGGGGGGCTGGGACTGATCGTCGCGACTGGCCGTTAGTAGCTGCTGCGGCGCTCCTCGTAGTAGGTCTCCCCGTTGGGCCCGACCCGCCGGCTGCGGCTCACGCCCCGGCTGATGCCGCTCCCGCCCCACGAGTTCCAGAACAGCAGGGAGAGGACCAACCCCACCGCTCCGACGATCATGAGGATGAGGCCTATGGTGTTGATGTTGAATCCGTTCGTGTGAACTGTGACCGCGAAGTCGAGAATCGCACCGATCGCTATGAGGACGAGGCTGGTGCCGATGCCCATTGGATACCTCCTCGTTGGATAGTTCGCGTGTACCCGAAGGCTCCGGAGAGCAAACTTCGGGCGGGAGGGGGCAGATGACCGAGCGCATACCGACCGACATCCTGGATCTGGACCTGGACCTGGCCGAGCACCTCCAGCAGCTGGTGCTCGACGAGCTCGACGACGAGGACGAGCCGGTACTGCGCTGGCGCGACGGCCGGCTGGTGGACACATGGCGGGAGGGCTACCCCTACGACGAGCGCATGGGCCGGCCCGAGTACGACGTGCTGAAGCGCCAGCTGCAGATCGAGCTGTTGAAGCTGCAGAACTGGATAAAGGACACCGGCGGGCGGCTGGTGATCCTCTTCGAAGGTCGCGACGCGGCCGGCAAGGGCGGGACCATCAAGCGCTTCACCGAGCACCTCAATCCCCGGGGCTCGATGGTGGTGGCCCTGGAGAAGCCCAGCGAGCGGGAGCGGGGCCAGTGGTACTTCCAGCGCTACGTCGCCCACCTGCCCTCCCGGGGGGAGATGGTGCTGTTCGACCGGTCCTGGTACAACCGGGCCGGGGTGGAGCGGGTCATGGGCTACTGCTCGGAGGACGAGTACCAGCGGTTCATGGTGGACACCCCCCAGTTCGAGAGGATGCTCGTGGCCGACGGCATCGCTCTCATCAAGTTCTGGTTCTCGGTGTCGCGGGCCGAGCAGCGCACCCGCTTCCTGATCCGGCGTATCGACCCGGTGCGCCAGTGGAAGCTGTCCCCCACCGACGTGGCGTCGCTCAACCACTGGGACGACTACACCCGGGCCAAGGAGGCCATGTTCGAGCGGACCGACACCCACATCGCCCCGTGGACGGTGGTCAAGAGCAACGACAAGAAGCGGGCCCGGATCAACGCCATGCGCCACGTCCTGTCGCAGTTCGACTACCCCAACCGCAACGACGACGTGGTCTCGGTCGTGGATCCGCTGGTGGTGGGCCCGGCCAGCGCGGTGTACGAGCGGGGCGAGTCTCCCGGCCGCGGCCGGGTCTGAGCCCGCAGCGGCCGCCTCAGCCGGGGATCGGCGCCAGCACCGGCTGGCAGCGGCCGTCGCGCTTCGAGCGGTACATGGCGGCGTCGGCCCGGCGGATCAGGGCCTCGGCCCCCAGCCCGGGGCTCGAGGCCCAGGCCACCCCCAGGCTGACCCGGATGTCGACGTCGTGGCCCTCGATCCCGACGGTGCGCACCGTGCGGGAGGCGATCCAGCGGGCCACCGTCATGGCGTGCTCGGGGCTGCGGACGTGGCGGGCCAGCACGACGAACTCGTCACCGCCGTAGCGGCCCACGGCGTCGCGTGAGCGCACGGCCCGGGCCAGCCGGCGGCCCACCTCGACCAGGAGCAAGTCTCCGGCGGAGTGGCCCAGCCGGTCGTTGACCTCCTTCAACCCGTCGACATCGAGGAAGATCACCGCCACGCCGTCGAGATGGTCGTCAGGGTGGAGCGCGTCGAGGGCGTCCTGGAGGAGAGCCACCACCGCCGATCGGTTGAAGCAGCCGGTCAGGCTGTCGGTGGCGGCCCGCACCTCGAGCTCCCGGCGTTCCACCACGGTGTCGGTGACGTCCTCCACGGTCCCCGTCACACCGGTCGTCTCCCCCGCCGGGTCGGCCAGGGGGCGGATGCTGAGCGAACAGTGGCGGGGACGGCCGCCCGGGTCGACCACCTCGATGACCGAATCGGTGGCGGTCCCGCCCGCAGCCGAGCGCAGGGCCGCCTCCATGACGGCAGCGAAGCGGGGGCTCTCGACGCCGGGCCACTCCGCCAGCCGGGATCCCACGGGCAGGCCGGTGATCTCGGTGAGGCGCCGGTTGACGTAGAGGAGGTTGCCGTTGAGGTCGGCGTGGAACAGGCCTATGGGCAGGGTCTCGGTCAGCTGCTCCAGCAGCTGCTGGCGGGCCAGCACCGCCTCCTGGGCGGCCACCTCCTCCGAGACGTCGACCATCTCGGCCACCACATCGCCGTGATCGGGGTCGGCCAGCCGGTTGTGGTTGTAGACCTCCACCCAGACCCAGTAGCCGTCGCGGTGGCGGTGCCGGAGGCGGACCGACCGGTTGGAGTCGGGGAACTCCAGCATGTTCATCCACCCGTCGATGGCCTTGTCCTGGTCGTCGGGATGGACCAGTTCGAGGCTGCGCCGCCCGACCAGCTCCCCCGGCCTCCAGCCCAGGAGGTTCTCGATGCCCCGGTCGACCTCGACGATGCCAGCGGCGGCGTCTTTCACCATGCGGGCCAGCCTGGTGGGGACCAGCTCCACCCTCAGGTCCGCCGCGGCTGCGGCGGCGTCGTCCCCACCCTCCACGAACACGGTGACCATCACCCCGAACAGGTGGCGCACGTCGAAGATGTGCAGGTTGCCGGCGACGGGAGGATCGGTGATCAGGGTCAACCAGGATCGTCCGTGACCCACCGATCGGGCCTGGCTCCAGGTCCGGGCGATCACCGCCCGGTCGGTCTTCGACACCAGGTTGGCCACCGAGTGGCCCTCGAAGCGGGGGTGCTCCGGACCGATCAGGGCGCTGTCGGGCAGGGGGACGATCCGGGCTGCGGAGTCGCCGGTGACGGCCGCCACCTGGGCGTCGGGGTAGCGGCGCAGAAGGTCGCGCAGGGCCGCGTCTACGGGATCGCCGACGTCTTCCACGGCGCTCAACCCCAGCGTCCCTTCGGGCCGCCCAACTGCACTGGGCACATACTGCTATCGGTCGGCCCGCTCAGGGCCTTTACGGGCGGCGCCGCGAGGGACATACCGGCAGGGCTCCCCGAGGCGCCCGTAACCCCATGACCGGTCAGCCCGGCAGCCGGGACCGGTAGTCGGCGAGCCAGCGGTCGAAGTCCCTGGCCACGATCCGCGCCCCGGTGAGCCCGGCCGCCTCCTCCGAGGCCAGGAAGACGGTGGGAGCCTTCATCACCTCCGGTTCCAGGAGTCGCTCCCGGGCCGCGGCCGGCAGGTCGTCGGGGATCATGCCGGTGGCGGTGGCCCCGCCGGGCAGGACCAGGTTTACCGTCACGTTGAACGGCCGGAGATCCTCCACCATGATCAGGCTGAGGGCCTCGGCCCCGGCCCGGGCCGGGCCGTAGGGGACGAACCCCCGGCGGCGCATGGTCTCGTGGTTCATCGACATGTTGACGAAGCGGCCCCCGCCCCGACCCACGAAGTGGGGGGCGAAGGCCCGGGCCACCAGGAAATATCCCGTCAGGTTGGTCGCCACCAGGTCGCTGAAGCCCTCGGGCGTGACCTCGTAGAAGGGCCTGGGGTCGTCGAAGAAGCGGGGGTTGACCGTGCGCATACCGATGCCGGCGTTGTTGACGACCAGGTCCACGCCGCCCATCACGTCGATCGCCCGGGCGGCCGCCGCATCCACCGAGGCCGGGTCGCGCACGTCCAGGGGCAGCGCCTCGGCCCGCCAACCCCGGCGCCGCCACCGGTCCACGGCCCGCTCCAGACGGGGACCGGGGCGGGCGCCGACCGCTACCGCGGCACCGGCCTCCAGCAGGGCGTCGGCCATGGCCTCCCCCAACCCGCTGGTGGCCCCCGTGACCACGGCCCGCACCGCCGAAAGATCGGTCATCGCCTGGTGACAGTAACCGTACGCCCAGGCTTAACCAGAGGTTTACCCGAACCGTAGGGGGGCGAGTGCCGCGACCCGGTCAGGGCTTTTATCCTTAAAGACCGTGCCCAAAGGCAAACATTCCAGGCCGGGGCGGCGCCAGCGGCAACTTATCCCCCATCGCCGCTGGCCCCGACGCATCCTGGTCGCAGTCAACGTGGTGGTGGCCCTGTGCCTGGTCGCCGCTGGTGGGGCGTACGGCTACGTCCGCTACCGGCTGGACTCGATCCACACCCAGGCCGCCCCGGATCTCACCAAGGAGACCGGCAGCGGAGGGGCCGGGTCCCCGGAGAACATCCTCCTCATCGGGAACCAGACCCGGGCCGGGCTGAGCCAGAGCCAGGCTGCCCAGTTCGGTAACCCCCAGCAGCTCTCGGGATCGCTGAGCGACGTCCTCATGATCCTCCATCTCGATCCGAGCAAGCGGACCGCCTCCCTTCTGTCCATACCCCGCGACCTCTTCGCCCCCATGCCGGCCGGCAGCCCCGTCGGCAAGTACCAGAAGATCGACGCCGCCCTGAACGACGGGGCCAACGGCCCGGACAATCTCATCAAGGCGGTCGAGCAGGACTTCGGCATCCCCATCAACCACTACGTGGAGCTCGAGTTCAACGGCTTCATGCAGACGGTCAACGCCCTCGGTGGCATCAACGTGGACTTCCCCATGCCGCTCTGGGACCAGTACTCCCTGCTCAACATCCCCACCACCGGCTGCATCCACCTCGACGGGGCCCAGGCCCTGGCCCTGGTGCGGGCCCGCCACCTGCAGTACGACCCGCCCGGCGACACCAGCTCCCGCTTCTACTGGCCCTACGACCCGCAGTCGGACCTGTCCCGGATCGTGCGGGACCACACCTTCCTGCGGATCCTGTTCTCCACGGCCATCTCCAAGGGCCTGACCGACCCGATAACGCTCAACAACTTCCTCGGGGCGATCATCAACCAGATCACCATCGACCCCGGTCTGAAGAACCAGCTCATCAGCCTGGCGGCCCGCTACCGGCACCTGTCGCCCACCGCCATCCCCGAGACCACCCTGCCGGTGGTGACGTCCAGCAACTACCACTACGACGGCTACGCCATGGGTGATGTGGACCTGCCGGTGCAGCCGCAGGACAACCAGACCATCGCGGCCTGGGACTCCGGGGCCCTCCCGGCCCCCGTCACCCCCACGGCTGTCAACGTCTATAACATCACCGGGATAGGAAACCTGGCCACCGACACGTCCCAGAGCCTGGCGTCGCTCGGGCTCCCGGCCGGCCAGATCGGCAACGGCCCGGTGCCGGCCACCCCGGCCGAGACGCTGGTGCGCTACGCCCCCGGCCAGCTGGCCCAGGCGGAGGCGGTGTTCTCCCACCTGAGCGGGCCGGTGATGCTCAAGATCGACCCCAACGTCACCCCCGGCACGGTCACCGTGGACGCCGGCACCGGCCTGTCCGTCATCGGCGGCCCGGGCGGCCTCAGTGCCACGCCGCCGGTATCGTCCACGCAGGCCACCGCTCCCAGCGCCACCACGGCCAACCCCTCACCGGGCGCGTCGGGCAGCACCGCCACCGAGCTGGGCCAGAAGCCCAGCGCCACCAGCGACCACCTGCAGCCCTGGGATCCGAGGCCCTGCACGGCGAAGTAGAGGCCGAGGGTAAAGCCAAACCCAAGCACCTCCGGCGCCACCGCTACCGCTGGTGGGCCGCCGGGGCGGCTGGCGCCGTCGTGGTGGCCGCCGCCGCGGTGGCGGCCCGGGCGGCGACGGAGTCGATCCCACCGCCGCACATAAGCGTGGATCTGGCCGGCTCGGTGCGGATCCCCGGGGGTCCGCCGAAGCTGGCCTGGCCGGCCTCCGGCGAGGCCGCCCTGCTCACCCCGGGCGGGGCCGCCCTCGGCTCCGCGCAGGCGTCCAAGGCGGTCCCCATCGCCAGCGTCACGAAGGTCATGACCGCCTACCTGGTGCTGAAGGACCACCCGCTGGCAACCGGATCGCCGGGCTTCAACCTGACCATCACCGCCGCCGAGGCGGCCGAGTTGCCGGCCCGCAGGGCCCAGGACCAGTCCCTGGTGGACGTCCACGCCGGCCAGGTCCTCACCGAGCGGGCGGCCCTGGAAGCTCTGCTTCTCCCGTCGGCGGACAACATCGCCGACGCCCTGGCTGCGTACGACGCCGGGAGCATCCCGGCCTTCGTGGCCCGCATGAACCTCCAGGCGGCGGCGTTCGGGATGGCCCACACCCACTTCGCCGACGCCAGCGGCCTGGACCCCCACACCGTCTCCAGCGCCAGGGATCTGGTGCTGCTGGGCCAGAAGGCCATGGCCGTCCCGGCCTTCGCCTCCATCGTGGCCATGCCGTCGGTGACCGTCCCGGGCCTCGGGGTCCTCGAGAACTACAACACCCTGGTCGGCACCGACGGCTTCGACGGGGTCAAGACCGGATCGACGCTGGCCGCCGGGCAGGCCCTGATGTTCTCGGTGTCGCGCCCGGTCGCCGGTCACAGGGTGCAGCTGCTCGGAGCGGTGCTGGAGCAGCACGGACCGGGGGTCGCCGGCGGGGCCCTGCAGGCGGCCCGGGCCCTGACCGACAGCTACTACAAGCAACTCCAGGTGCGGACGGCGCTACCGGCGGGAACGGCGGTGGCGGCCGTCAGCCGGGTCGGGCACCGTTCCACCCTCACCACCCTGCAGCCGCTGCGCCTGGTGGCGCTCCCCGGCGCCACAGTCGAACTGGCGGTGACGGTCCATTCTGCGCCGGGCCAACGGTGGGCCACCGTCCGGGTCGGCGGCTACCCGGCCGGGGCGCAGGTGTCCACCGGCGTATGGGCGGTGCCCGGAGCCGGCGTGGGCTGGCGGCTCAACCATCTCCTCTGAGCGACTCCGCCCGGAAGGCGACCATCCGGTCGTCGAGCGATACCACCACCTGCGGGCGGGCCGGGTCCACCGGCCGGTCGGAGTGGCGCAGGGCCGTCCCCCAGCCGCTGAAGCGCACCGCGTGGGGGGCGAAGGGCATGGGCCCCTCCGAGACCTGGACCCCGACC
>JAKAXN010000632.1 GCA_021816565.1 Actinomycetes bacterium | reverse complement strand
GCCACCACCAGCAGCAGCGCGGTGACGGTGTGCGGCAGGCTGCGCCGGGGCCGGGGCGGGGCCCATCCGTAGCCCCAGCCCTGCGGGCCACCGGGCCCACCCGGGCCGCCCGGGCCCCAACCGCCCCCCTGGTAGGGATTTCCCCAGTAGGGGTATCCGGGACGGCCACCGCCCTGGCCCCACGCGTCGTAGCGAGGGTCGCGCCATCCCTGGCCCGGGTCGCGCCAGTCCGGGGGAGGCGGGGGAGGAGACCAGGAGCCCGACCCCCAGGACGGCTCCTGGGGCTCACCGCTCGACGGGGCGTCGTTGATGTCGTTCATAGCCTTCTGCGGATGAAAGGGATGCCGACAGTTAACCCGACCCACCTGAGGTTTTGTTAAAAGAGGGCTGAGAGGATCGGCGCCGGCCTCCGGGGCCTTCCCAGTGTGTCATGTTGTGAATCGGTTGGGCGCCAGTTGCCGACGGTGTGTCGGCGCCCGGTGATGATCGCCAGCGTGGCCGTAGAACCCCGACTCGACGCATGGCTGTCCGTACTGCACGACCAGAACGGCACCGACATCCTCCTCACCGACGGGTCCCGGCCCCTCCTTCGGGTCGACGGCCGCCTGTCCCCGCTGGAGGCCGGCGAGCCTCTCACCGGCGAGGAGATCGAGGTCATAGCCCGCAACCAGATAAGCGATCCCTACGGCGACCGCCTCCACCTGGGCCGGGAGGTCGACTTCTCCTTCTCGTGGCGGGAGAAGGCCCGGATCCGGGCCAACGCCTTCTACCAGCGGAACTCCTGCTCGCTGTCGCTGCGGCGCATCCCCATGGAGATCCCCACGCCGGCCGAGCTGGGGCTGCCCGAGGCGGTGTCGAACGTCCTGCGCAGCCCGAGCGGCCTGATCCTGGTCACCGGGCCCACCGGGTCGGGCAAGTCCACGTCGATGGCGGCCATGATCGACGCGATCAACCAGACCCGGGCCTGCCACATCGTCACCATCGAGGACCCGATCGAGTACCTCCACCGCAACCGGCGGGCGGCCGTCAGCCAGAGGGAGGTCGGCACCGACACCGAGTCGTTCGACAGTGCCCTCAAGTCGGTGCTGCGGGAGGACCCCGACGTGGTCCTGGTGGGGGAGATGCGCGACCTGGAGAGCATCGCCGCAGCCATCACCATCGCCGAGACCGGCCACCTGGTCATAACCACCCTGCACACCAACGACTCGGCGCAGGCCATCGACCGCATCATCGACGTGTTCCCGGCCGAGCGGCGGGCCCAGATCCAGGTGCAGCTGGCCGGCACCCTGCTGGCCGTGCTGTACCAGCGCCTGGTGCCCCGGCTGGACGGGGGCATGCTGGCCGCCTACGAGCTGATGGTCGGGGTGCCGGCGGTGCGCAACCTGATCCGGGAGGGCAAGACCCGCCAGCTGCGCAACGTGGTGGCCACCCACCGGGCCGACGGGATGCAGACGCTGGAGCACCACCTGTCGGCGCTGCTCGGCGAGGGGACCATCGACTACGAGACCGCCATCGACGCCAGCCTCTACCCGCAGGACATCCCCCGGCCCCGACCGGTCCCGGTCCCGGTCGCCAGCGGCGCCGGAGCCCGCTGATGGGCCCGGCCGGCCCGGGCCGCTCCGGCCCGGGGGGAGCCCGCTCGGCGCTGCCGTACCAGATCCTGGCCGGCGTGGAGCCGGTGCCCGGCGGGTGGCTGGTCGCCCCCGGCAACATCCAGGGGATCACCCTGGCCCCCCAGCCGGCCCACGTCCTGCCCACCCTGGCCGAGGTCCTCGACTACCGGCCCAGCTTCTCGATCGTGGCCCTGCACGCCCCGGTGGGCCTGCCCGAGGGGGGCGCCGTCAGGGAATGCGACGAACGCAGCCGGGCCGCCCTGGGCCGGCGGGCCAACTCGGTGGTGCCGGCCCCCAGCCGGGCCCTGCTCGACGCCGGCAGCTACAGCGAGGCCAAGGCCATCGATCCGGGCCTGGACATAGTCAGGTGGAGGTCCATGGCCAAGGTGGCCGAGGTGACCCGGGAGGTGCAGTCCTGGCGCCAGCGCACCGTGTGGGAGGTGCACCCGGAACTGGCCTTCACGTCGATGAACGACGGCGAGCCCCTACCGTACGGCCGCCGCTCCGAGCACGGGCGCAAGCTGCGTCGGGAGCTGCTGGTGGCCAAACTGCCGGGGGCCGACCGGGTCCTCGAAGCCCGCCCGGTCGGGGTCCGGGAGCAGAAGCTGATGGACGCGCTGGCCGATCTGTGGACGGCCCGGCGCATCCTGGCCCGGGCCATCACCCGCATGGCCCCCGACGCGGTGTGGAACGACGACGGGGTCAGGATGGACATCGTCACCTGAAGTTGACGCCTCTTCCCGCCGAGGGATAATCGTGCGGGTGGGTCCCTTCCCGGAAGTTCTGGCTGCGGCACAGACCGGAGCGGAGTGGGCGTTCGCGGTCCTCTACCGGGAGGCCAACCCCCGGCTGCTGCGCTACTTCGGCTCCCGGGCCCGGAGCGAGGCGCAGGACCTGGCGGCCGAGACGTGGATGGCGGTGGCCCGCCAGATCGGGTCCTTCGAGGGCAACGAGGACGACTTCCGGCGGTGGCTGT
>JAKAXN010000631.1 GCA_021816565.1 Actinomycetes bacterium | reverse complement strand
CGCTGCTCGCTCTCGGGGTGACGGCGCCATGCTCAGCTCGGCCGACAGCGGGGCCGTGGTGGCCATGGTGGTGGAGATGGCCGACCGGGTCCCCGAGACGGTGCCCCTCGGCATCCGGGCCGGCCTGGCCTCCGGTGCGGTGATCATGTTCGAGGGAGACGACTACATCGGCCGGCCGGCCAATGTGGCCGCCCGGCTCTGCGATGCCGCATCCACCGGGGAGATCCTGAGCACCCGGGAGGCGGCCAGCCAGGCCCCCAGGTGGGTGGTCAGCGGCCCGTTCGCCCCCTATCCGGTCCACGGCCTGGACCGCCCGGTGGAGGCCGCGGTGCTGCGCATCGGGACCGGCCCCCAGACCGCAGTGGACCCCTGCTGCGGGCTGACCCTGCCGGTCCAGCCCGGCCTCGACACCCGCTTCGGGGCCGACGGCAGCGTGCAGCGGTTCTGCTCCACGGCCTGCGCGGTGGCCTGGGAGGAGAGCCAGCGCCAGCCGCCCACCTCGCAAGAGGTGCCCAGCCCGGCCCGGTGAGCGCCCCCGCCGCCGGGCCGCCGTCTCCCCGCCTGACCCCCCTGACCGCCCGTTCGGTCCTGCTCTCGGTGCTGCTCGGCAGCCACCCCCCGGAGCTGGCGGTGCGGGACCTGGTGCGGGCAGCCGAACTGTTCGGCATCAGCGACGGCTCGGCCCGGGTGGCCCTGTCCCGGCTCAACTCCGAGGGCGACGTGGTGGCCACCGAAGGGGTGTACCGCCTGAGCCCCCGCCTGCTGGAACGCCAGGGCGATCAGGACCGGGCCGTACGGCCGGCCACCCGGGCCTGGAAGGGCCTGTGGGAGCTGGCCGTGGCCGACGCGGGCGCCACCGCCGGCGAGCGCTCCGCAGCCGGCGCCGACCTGGCCCGGCTACGGCTGGCGGAGCTGCGCCCCGGGGTGTGGGCCCGCCCCGACAACCTGGTCCGGGAGTGGCCGGCCGGGCTGAGCGCCCGGATGCTGCGCTTCCAGGGCCGGCCCGGGCCGGACCAGCCGCCCCCGGCGGAGCTGGCCGCCCGGCTGTGGGACCTGCAGGGCTGGTCGGACACGGCCGGCCGGCTGATGACCGACCTGCGCTCCGGCCGGGACCCGGCCGAGCGGTTCGTGGCGGCCGCCGCCATCGTCCGCCACCTGCGGACCGACCCGGTGCTGCCGCCCGCGCTGCTGCCCCCCCGCTGGCCCGGGGCCCGTCTGCGGGCCGCCTACGACGGCTACCGGCGGGAGCTGGGCGAGATGCTGCGCCGGGAGCAACTCGGCCCGACGCCCGGCTGAGGGCTCATCCGGCCGGGGCCGGGCCCGGTGAGCCGGCGGCGGGGACCGGGTCCGGCCGGGAGCACAGGGCCCTCCACAGGGCGATGTAGCTGGGGTACTCGATCTCGGCGGTCACCCATCCCGAGGCCACCAGCTCCCGGTGCAGGTCGGGCAGCCGGCGCCACGGGATGCCCATGTCCACGTGGTGGGCCAGGTGCCAACCGGTGTGGTACGGGACGATCCAGAACCGGGCCAACGGCCGCTGGCGGACCACGTGGGTCGTGCGCCTGCGGTCGTCGGAGCGCTCCATGCCGGCGTGCTCGGCGATGGCCCGCAGCCGGTTGAGCACCCGCCACACCGTCATCCAGGGGGCCAGCCACAGCAGCGGGTACAGCCACCACCGGCCGCTGGCGGCCCAGAACGCCGCCCAGATGGCGACCTGCACCCCGAGTATCCGCCCGGCGACCGGGCGCGACGACCGCTTGGTCAGCGCCTGGATCAGGGGGACCAGGTTCTTGTAGCCCGACACCCCGGAGGCGTCGCGCACCAGCTTCCGGCGCATGGAGGCCCGGGTTATGGGATAGCCGCGGTAGAGGCCCAGGTCGGGCTCCTCGGGGCCCATCTCGTCCTTGTGGTGGGCCATGTGCGAGCGGCGGTACACGTCGAAGGGGGTGAAGGCCGGGTAGGCCAGCATCCACCTCCCGACCAGGTCGTTGACACCCTTGCGGCTGAACAGCAGCCGGTGCGCCGCCTCGTGACCCAAGATGTTGAGCAGGGCCATGGCCCGGCCCAGCAGGAGGAAGGCGATCACGTAGCCCCACCACCGGCCGATGGCCGCAGCCGCGGCCACCACCCCGAACGACTGCAGCCAGGCCCCGGCCACCGTGAGGGCATTGCGCCGGTCCGGTATGCGCCGTAGCTCCGCCCGCAGATCGGGACAGGGCCGCCCGGTGGCGGTCAGACGGTCCGTGGGCAGCACCTCGGGGAGCGCACCGGCCGGGGGAACCATGGTCAGGGCCATCGCCCGCCATGTTACAGCCGGGGATCCGATCCGTCTACGGGTGTAATACCAGCCGGGCGGTCAACCGATCTCGACCGCAGCCTCCGGCCCCAGGGTCGCGGGCCGGGCCAGGCCCCACCGGCCGGTCCGGCGTCGGCGCCTCGGGGACCGGATGGCCAGCGCCGACACCACGGCCAGCACCGTCACCGCCGCCCCCGCCAGGTAGGCCTCCTGGTAGGAGCTGACCACCCCGACGAAATGCTGACGGGAGTTCTGGACGGTCTCCATCACCTGGATGCCCGCCACCACCCCGATC
>JAKAXN010000109.1 GCA_021816565.1 Actinomycetes bacterium | reverse complement strand
GATGATGGGGCGGGGCCCGACTCCGGGCATGGGGGCCTACGCGGCGTCGAAGTGGGGGGTGATCGGGCTGGTCAAGAGCACGGCCCAGGACCTGGCCCGCTTCGGGGTCACCGTCAACGCCATCGCCCCCGGCAACATCGACACCCCCATGATCCGCAACGACTTCCTCTACCGGAAGGTCCGCCCGGACCTGGACAACCCCGGCTTCGACGACGTGGTGGGCTTTCTCGGGATGCTCCATGCCCAACCGGAGCCGGTGCTGAGCCCGGAGGAGATCTCCGCCGCGGTGCTGTTCCTGGCCGGCCCCGACGCCCGCCACATGACCGGGGCGGTGCTGGACGTCAACGCCGGGGCGTCGGCGCGCTACACGGCGTGACCACCGCAGAGAGGCCCTCAGATACTTGACTGATATCAAATATCTGGCTATTCTGGACTAGTAAGGCAAGGAGAGGGGAGACGAATGACCTGGGACTCCGGCGACCGCTATGTCGTCATTTCCGCTGACACCCACGCCGGCGCCGACCTGCGTGACTACAGGGCGTACCTGCCGTCGTCGCTGCACGACGACTTCGACGCCTGGGCCGACACCTACGTCAGCCCCTTCGACGACCTGATCATCGCCACCGCCAAGCGGAACTGGGATTCGGAGTTCCGCATGGCCGAGATGGACGCCGACGGCGTGGCGGGGGAGCTCCTGTTCCCCAACACGGTGCCCCCGTTCTTCCCGACCAGCCCCAACATCACCATCAGCCTCCCCCGCACCAAGGACGAGTTCGACAAGCGGTGGGCCGGCGTCCAGGCCCACAACCGCTGGCAGATCGACTTCTGCTCGCTCGCTCCGACCCGCCGGCGGGGCCTGATCCAGATCTTCCCCAACGACGTGGACCTGGCCATGAGGGAGATCCGCTGGGGGGTCGAGCAGGGCTGCTTCGGCGGCGTGCTGGTCCCGGCGGTGTCGCCCGGTGACGAGGTGGTGGCCCCCCTGTTCCACACCCGCTACGAGCCGCTCTGGGCCCTGTGCCAGGAGCTGGACCTGACCGTGGTGCAGCACAGCGGCGCCGGCAGCCCGATCATGCCGATGGACCAGCCGGCGTCCAACCCGGTGCTGATCACCGAGATGGCCTCCTGGGCCCAGCGGACGGTCAACCACCTGATCCTGGCCGGGGTGTTCGAGCGCTACCCGAACCTGCGCTTCGTGCCGACCGAGCAGGGGACCCTGTGGGTGCGGGGCCAGGTGATGATGCTCGACGCCATGGTGCCGACCATGAAGACCGAGGCCGACAACCGGACCTACGGGATCTTCGGGGGATCGTCGGTCGACCAGCTCACGATGGCGCCGAGCGAGTACGTGAAGCGCAACTGCTACTTCGGGGCGTCGGCGCTCAGCCCCTACGAGTCCGGGATGATCGACTGGCTCGGGGCCGACCACATCCTGTGGGGCAGCGACTACCCCCACGAGGAGGGGACCACCCCGGACTCGAAGCTGGCCATCCGGTGGGCCCTGCACAACCAGCCCGAGGAGCGGTGCCGCCAGATCCTGGCCGGCAACGCCGGGCGACTCTACGGTTTCGACCTGGAGGCCCTGGCGGCCGTCGCCGCCGAGATCGGCCCCACGGTGGAGGAGACCCACCAGCCGGTCGGCGACACCGGCTACGTCGCCCCGCTGGCCTTCGCCGCCCGCCCGTTCGAGGGTGGCCTGGCCCTGAAGCGCCTGGCTCCGGCCCGCAGCTGACCCTACCGGGGGCCGCCGGGTGGGAGGGCCGCCGGGGCTGCGGGCGCGGACGGCCGGTCTGGGGTATTGAATGCACCTGTGACCGATTCCCCGCCGACCCGCCCCGACGCCAGCACCGGCGCCTTCCAGGCCGACGCCTCGACCTCGCCGGTCGGGGGGAGTGCTTTCCCCCCGATCGGCGACTACGCGTTCCTGTCGGATTGTGAGACCAACTGCCTCATCGCGCCCAGCGGGGCGGTGGAGTGGATGTGCCTGCCCCGGCCGGACGGGCCGTCGGTGTTCGCCGCCCTTCTGGACCGGGGCGCCGGGAGCTTCCGGGTCGGGCCCTACGACCAGATAGTTCCGGCCGCCCGGCGCTATCTGCCGGGCAGCCTGATGCTGGAGACGACGTGGCAGACCCGCACCGGCTGGCTCATCGTGCGCGACGCCCTGTGCATGGGCCCGTGGCACAACCTCACCGAGCGGTCGAAGAGCCACCACCGCTCACCGACCGATTTCGACGCCGAGCACTGCCTCCTGCGGACCATCAAGTGCGTCAACGGGTCGGTCGAGCTGGCCATGACCTGCGACCCGGTGTTCGACTACGGCGGGACCGAGCCGGTCTGGCGCTACGAGGGCGAGGGGTACGACCGGGTGGTCGCCACCGCCGAGGGGAGCGACCTGCAGTTGCGCATCTGCACGGATCTGCGCCCCGGGATCGAGCAGCGGGGGATCAAGGCCCGTACCCGCATGGTGGAGGGCGACACCCACTTCGTGGCCCTGTCCTGGAGCCACCTGCCCGGGCCGGCCAACTTCGAGGAGGCGGCCGAGCGCATGGCCCGCACGTCGGAGCACTGGAGGCAGTGGATCACCGAGGGGGACTTCCCGGACCACCGCTGGCGCAGCTACCTCCAGCGCAGTGCCCTCACCCTGAAGGGGCTGACCTACGCGCCGAGCGGGGCGCTGCTGGCGGCGGCCACCACCAGCCTCCCCGAGACGCCCCACGGCGAGCGCAACTGGGACTACCGCTACGCCTGGGTGCGCGATTCCACCTTCGCCCTGTGGGGGCTCTACACGCTGGGCTTCGACCGGGAGGCCGACGACTTCTTCTACTTCATGGCCGACGTCTGCCGGGACGGCCAGGAGCTGCAGATCATGTACGGCGTCGGGGGCGAGCGGGAGTTGACCGAGCGGACCCTCACCCACCTGTCGGGCTACGAGGGGGCCTCGCCGGTGCGGGTGGGCAACGGCGCCTACAACCAGAAGCAGCACGACGTGTGGGGCGCGGTGCTGGACTCGGTGCTGCTGCACGCCCGCTCCCGCAGCCGGCTGCAGGAGTCGATGTGGCCCCTGCTCGAGCAGCAGGTCGAGGCGGCCGCCCAGAACTGGGAGCTACCCGACCGGGGCATCTGGGAGGTGAGGGGGGATCCCCAGCACTTCACCAGCAGCAAGTTCATGTGCTGGGTGGCGCTGGACCGGGGCGCCCGCCTGGCCCGCATGTTCGACAAGCTCGACTACGCGGAGAAATGGCAGGTCCTCGCCGACCAGATCCACGACGACATCTGCACCCACGGCGTGGACGACCGGGGGGTCTTCGTGCAGCACTACGGGGGCACCACCCTGGACGCCTCGTTGCTGCTGCTGCCGCTGCTGCGGTTCCTTCCCCCCGAGGACCCCCGGATCCGGGCGACCGTGCTGGCCATCGCCGACGAGCTGACAGAAGACGGCCTGGTCCTCCGCTACCGCACCGAGGAGACCGGGGACGGCCTGCACGGGGAGGAGGGGACCTTCACCATCTGCTCGTTCTGGCTGGTCTCGGCCCTGGTGGAGATCGGCGAGCTGGACCGGGGCCGGCGGCTCTGCGAGCGGCTCCTCTCGCTGGCCAGCCCGCTGGAGCTCTACGCCGAGGAGCTCGACCCTCGCACCGGGCGCCATCTGGGCAACTTCCCCCAGGCGTTCACCCACCTGGCGCTCATCAACGCCGTCATGCACGTGATCCGGGCCGAGGACGCCCAGGCGTCGGTGGCGGTCAACGTGCACGGCAACCCGGTTTCGGTGCCCGGCACCGGCAACGGCCACCCCGACGCCGACCAGCCCATCCAGCCCGACTAGGCCGGGCTCCGGGTGGCGGTCGGGGTGCAGCCGGCGGCTACAGCCAGCTGGCCCGAACCCCGGCCCCGGCGGGGTCAGGGGTGTTCGGGTCGCCGGCCGGCTCCCGGCCCAGCTCGCCGGCGCGCACCCGGGCCAGCAGGTCCGCCACCGTGGCGGCTATCTGCGGAGCCGCGGCCGCCATCTCGGCGGCGTCGGTCGGCCCGGCCACGGAGGGGTCCAGCTCCGCTCCGGCCAGCAGGCCGGGCAGGTCCTCCAGCCGGCGCTGCAGCCAGCCGATGGGGTCGGCGGTCATCCCCTCGTCGTACTGGCGCCGTCCCGGCTCCCAGGCCCTGAAGCGGGGGTGGTGGTGGGTGCGGTCGTGGCTGCCGGCGTCCCCGGCCACCGTCTCGAGCAGGTCCGCCCTCCACACCGGGCGGTCGATGACTATGGGCTGGGCCGCGTAGACCGAGCCGGTGAGCGGCGGCCGCTCGAGCAGCCTCACCTCCAGGCGCACGCCGTGCTCCGGGCCCTCCTGCCCCGGCTCGGGGTTCGGGTCGACGAAGTACAGGTCGCCCGCCACCACACCCACCCGGTCGAATCCCCACGCCTGCAGCATGGTGATCACGGTAGTGCCGGGCCGTGGTAGACACCCGGTACGTGAGAATCCTGGTGACCAACGACGACGGGATCGACTCCGAGGGCATCATCTGGCTGGCCACTGCCATGGCCGACCACGGTGAGGTCACCTTGGTGGCCCCCGACCGCGAGTACTCCGGGGCGTCGGCATCGCTCGGGGTGCTCAACGAGATCCGCCCCGAAGTGCGACGGGCCCGCATCGAGGGGGTCGAGGATGCCTGGACGGTGAGCGGGCCGCCGGCCCTGTGCGTCATGTTCGCCACCCTCGGGGTGTTCGACCGGTCCTTCGATCTGGTCGTCTCGGGCATCAACCCCGGGGTCAACGTCGGGCGGTCGGTTTACCACTCCGGGACGGTCGGCGCCGCCCTGACGGCCCGGAGTCGGGGCCTGCCGGCCATCGCCGTCAGCCAGGCGGTCGAGGGGTACGGCATCGAGGGCCAGGGGTGGGACGAGATGCTCAAGGGGGTCCACTGGGAGGCCGCCGCCCAGGTGGCCGGGGCGGTGGTGGGCGGCATCGCCGGCCACGGGATCCTCGCTCCCATGGTCGTCAACCTCAACGTGCCCAACATGCCCCTGGCCGAGATGGCCGGCTGGGAGCGGACCGTGATCGGCCGGGTGCCGCCCCGGGTGATCGCCGACGCCCGACTGGAGCCCCACGAGGGGCGGGCCGGATCGTTCAAGGTCGTCATGGAGTGGGGCGACGCGGTGTCCCTGCCCGAGGGCACCGACGGTGGGGCGGTGGAGCGGGACCGGGTGTCGCTGACCCTGCTCGGGCACCTGAGCGACATCGACACCCCGTCCGACGGGGAGGCCGAGCAGCAGGTCTACCCGGCCCTGGTACGGGCCCTCGACGGGCTGTTCACCCGCTCCTGAGCCCACCGCCGTCAGACGGCTCCGGCCAGCGAGGCCGAGGCCAGCACCCGGCCCTGGCCGTCGGCCAGCGCCAGGCTGGACACCGCACTGAGGTCCAGGGGCCGGGCGAGGGACCAGTAGCCGCGACCCTGATACAGGTCGATCGACCCCAGCCGGCTGACCGTGCCGTCCAGGTTGAACGTCTCGAACACGACCTGTCCGCTGGCCGGACCGTGCAGCACCTGCACGTCGAGGGCCGGCGTGCGGCCGGAGTAGAAGTCGACGTAGCCGACCGTCACCGCCCCGTCGAGCAGGTCCGCCCGGGCCGTGGGGGCCGGCCGGTGGCGGTTCGCCGCCGCCTCCAACTCTGGTCCGAGGGCGCTGCCCACCATCAGCGCCGCGGCCGCGGCCATGGTCACCACCAGGCGGAGGCGCCGTCGTCCGGGGCGCACCGGCACCGGGGCGCCCGGCACCGGTTCGGACGAAGGGGCACCGGCCACCGGTTCGAGCACCGGGGCCCGGGGCACCTGCCTCCAGTCGGCCCCGTCGAGGTCGAGCAGCTCGGCCGCCGAGGCCTGCATGCCGGTCACCGTGTCCCGGCACCCGGAGCAGCGGATCAGATGCGCCGCGACCTCGGCCCGCCGGGACGTTTCGAGGATGTCCAGGGCGAACTGGGGAGCGGCGTCGAACACCTCGGAGCAGGTGAGGTCGTGCACGGCGCCCCCGATTCTACGAACCGGGACCGGGAATGATGCGTCGGGCGGTCATCCCGGCGGTGCGGCACCGGGGCGGGCTCCCTGGGGGGACCGACAGCCCGAGCGTCACGTGCTCGGCCCGCGGCACCTGCAGCGCCATCCATGACCCGTCCGTGCGGGTGACACAACCCGAGCCCGAGGTGAGGGACCACTCCCGGCTGTAGCGGATTCGCAGCAGCACCCGCCCGGCCCCGGTGGCGTCCACCACGACCTGTCCGTCGCCGGTGCTCACCAGCCGGGCCGGTCCCGAGGCGATGCCCGGGCTGCCGGTCACGGAGTACAGGCGCCACTGCGGGGAGGACCAGACCGGCCGCAGCCCGGGCACCCGACCGGAGGCGACCAGGGCGGCCTCGGCCCGGCCGGCCATGTCGAGCGGGGCGGCCGGCAGGGCCACGAAGCGCACCCCGTTGTCGAGCAGCCAGTCCCGGTAGGTCCCGGGCGTCAGGCGGCCCCCGTAGAAGAGGGGATTGTCCGCCTCGTCCAGTTGGCGCTCCCAGCCCCGGGCCAGGGGCATGGTGGGGGCCACGTACGCCGCCTCCCAGTGGTAGGCGGTGGGCACCACCTCCACCCGGCCGGGCGGTCCCTGGGTCCGGTCCCGGGCCAGCACCCGGTCGAGCGGGGCGAAGAAGGCCGGGCTGGCGGAGGGAGCGGCGGGGATGCTGGTGAGGGCCCCCCACGCCGGGGTCCACTGCGACAGGGCCAGGGGCACGGCCAGCACCGGCAGGAGCAGGCGCAGCCCGCTCCAGGCCAGCCCGAGGGCCAGCGGCAGGGCCGCCACGTCCTCGATCCGTCCCACGTTGCCGCCCAGCGCGCTCGGCACGGCCTCGGCGAAGGTGGCGGCGGCGACGACGAACAAGGCACCGGTGCGCAGCACCGGGAACGACCGCCAGGCCAGGGCGGCCACGGCGAGGGCCACCACCACCTCCCACAGGTAGTCGGTGAAGGGGTAGGGCATGTTCCCCTGCCCGGGGAACAGCAGGGCGGTCAGCCCGGTCGGGATCAGCGCCGCCGCCACCACCGCGGCGGCCGGGGGGATCCTGGACCCCCGGTCCGCCCGGTCGGACAGGGCCCACGCCGCGGCGGCCAGCGCCACGAACGCCCCGCTCAGCGGGCTGCTGAGCGTGGACAGCAGGGCCAGGACCGCGGCCGCCCACCAACGCCGGCGGCCCACGGCCCACAGGGCCCCCATCCCGAAAGCCTCCCCGGTGAGGAACGGCATCTGGCCGATGGACGCCGACACGAGCGTGCCCAGAGCGAAGGCCGCGCTGGCCGGCCAGCCGCCCGCGCCGAGGCGGGGCCGCACCAGCCCGTCGAAGGCCCACGCTGCAGCGGCCGCCGAGACCACGGCCAGGGCGGCCACCCCGATCAGGGCCGCCAGGGGCGGGTAGACGGCGCTGTAGCCCAGCGTCCAGTGCCCCCCGTACCAGGAGAAGTCCCAGAGCGAGAAGCCGTGGTGGCGGAACTGCTGCACCCGGTACACCGTCGCCGACAGGTCCACCCCCCGCCGGCCGGTGAGCTCCGCCACGGCGACGACCACGGCGGCTATCAGCCCGGCGATCATCCGACCGCCGCCGGCTAGCCGCAGGCCCGGGCGGCCGAGGTCTTCAGGTACAGCACTCCGTCCACCGGGCTGAACGGCTTGGGGGACAGGCCCGGGGTGTACAGCCCGATCGGTGTCAGGGCCGGGTCCCGCCTGAGCAGCCGGTCGTCGGCCAGCACCCGGCTGTTGACCGCCCGGGACCAGGCCGAGCCGGTGGCGCCCAGCTTGCGCACCGGGTTGATCTCCAGGATGGAGTCGCCCACCGGGAGCGAGTCGATGGTCGGGGCCAGCACCCGGCACGGGTCGGCGTGGTCGAGGCGCTGCACGATGTCGCGCCAGTTGACCCAGGTCGGGTCCGGCACCGGACCGGTGGGAGTCATGTAGTGCAGGCCCTTGGGGAGGTAGTGGTACGCCACCGAGAGCTGCTCGGTCTGGGTGATGAGCACCAGGTCCCCGGGGTGCAGCCGGGGGGAGACGACCGACGCCACCGCCGCCACGTTGCTCTTGGCGTAGCGGGCGTTCGGGTTGGGCAGCACCGAGCCGATCAGGGCCCAGGAGGCCAGCGCCACGATAGCCGCCCACAGCACCCGGCGGCCGACCCGGCTGACCGACAGGGCCCCGCCGGCGGCCAGCAGGTAGGGGCCGACGATGATGGCCAGGTAACGGACCGTCCACGACGGCTCTATCTCGGCTCCGAGGAACCCGGCGATGGTCGCCACCAGGGCGATGCTCCCCACGGCGCCGGCGGTGAACCGGTCGGCCGGTTCGAGATGGCGCCGGCTGAACCACACCCCGGCGGCCAGCAACGGGACGATCAGGAACCCGATGGTCCCGG
The DNA here is from genome assembly GCA_021816565.1 of Actinomycetes bacterium. Next base: position 3,586 of record JAKAXN010000109.1, on the reverse strand, counting down.
CCAGCGCGGTGGACGGGTCGGCGAAGAAGTCGCCGATGCCGGGCTGCACGGCCCACGGCGCCGCAGTGTTGCGGGCCTGGAAGACGAAGGTGGGCAGCCACGGCAGCCACAGGGCCACGGTGGCGGCCCCGCCGGCGATCACCCAACCGGTGGCCCGGCGGTCACCGCGCGACCACGTCGCCCACAGCAGCACCAGGCCGGTCGCCCCGACCAGGTAGATGGCCCAGTCGTGGGTGTAGAGAAGGGCCGCATAGGTGATCACCGCCCCGACCGCGTCCGCCGGCCTCCGGTCGCGCACCGCCCGCCAGGCCAGCGTGACCCCCACCAGGGCCAGCAGCACGACCAGCGTGTACATCCGGCTCTCGGTGGAATACCAGTTGAGGAACGGGTTGGTGGCGACCAGCGCGGCCGCGGCCACCCCGGCCTGGCGGTGGAACAGCTGGCGCCCGGCCCAGTAGGCGACCGGTATGGCGATCAGCGACACCAGCAGCGGCAGCATGTGGGTCGCCGGCTCGGAGGTGCCGAACAGGCGCATCCAGAAGTGCAGGATCACGTAGAACAGCGGCGGGGAGCCGTCGTGGCGCAGCAGCCCGGGGATCTGCGACACGGGGTGGCTGGAGATCCCGATGGTGATGCCTTCGTCCACCCAGTACGCCCGGCCCAGGTTCGGCACCCGCAGGGCGAACGCCAGGATGACCAGGGCGGCCACCGTCACCCGGTCCCGCCTCAGCCACACCGGCCGCGGGTCGGATGTCGGGGTGGGGGCAGGACGGAGTGCTACCTCCGGGACCGTCATGCGGCGGTCCACCGCCTCGGGGTCGGGGGCACCCGAAAAGGCTAGTTCGCGTTCGGTCCGTGCAAGTGGCGCCCGATCCCGGTGTATCAAGCCCCGAGTCGGGGTATCCGACATACCAGGTATGTGGCGTGCCGCCGTGACGATGGGGCGGGGGGCGTTGCCGGCGCTGCTGGTGGCCACCCTGATACCGCTGGGGCTGTTCTACGCCGTCCTGTCCGTGGGGTCTGTGATGTGGGCGGTCGGGTCGTCGGTGGCCTACGCCTACGGGCTGGCCATCTGCCAGCACTGCCGCAACCGCCGCGTGTCGGGCATGCTGCTCATCACGGTGTTCATGGCCACCCTCCGGCTGGGCACGACCCTGGCCACCGGCCACGCCGTCGTGTACTTCGCCATCCCGGTGGTCGAGACGGCCGGTTTCGGGCTCATGTTCCTGGCCACCATGTTCAGCGCCGAGCCGCTCGTGGTCCGCCTGGCGCGGGACCTGGTGCCCCTCGCGGCGGACGGTATCGCCGAGCGGCGGTCGCTGGTGCGGACCCTGTCGCTGGTGTGGACCGTCACCTATGTGGGAAGCGGGCTGACCACCCTTCTGCTGCTCGTGACCGTCCCGCTGCCGGTCTTCCTGGGGGCCCACACCGTCACCGGCTGGCTGTGGAGCGGCTCGGGGGCCCTCACCTCGGTGCTGGTGTGCCGGGCCCGGGCCAGGGGCCTGTTCACCGCCATCACCAACCCGCGCCCGGTCGTGACCGCGGGGACCGCCGCCTCGCCGGCCCTGGCCGCCTGAGGGCCCGGGCTCCCCACCGACCGGGCTCCCCGGCCCGACGGCTCAGTCGACCAGGGACTGGTACACGAGCTGCTTCAGCTGGCTGCGGATGGGGTGGGCGCTGGAGGGCAGCAGCTGGGTGAAGAACAGCACCGTCAGGTCCTCCTCGGGAGCCACCCAGAACGCCGTGGAGAACGCCCCGCCCCAGCCGTACTCCCCGCGGCTGGTCAGCACCTTTCCGGCGGCCGGGTCGGTCACCACCGAGAAGCCCAGCCCGAACCCCACCCCGTCGAAGGTGGTTTCGGCGAAGAGCGGCCGCCCGAAGGCCTCCAGGTCGGCGCCGCCCGGCAGCTGGTTGCGGGTCATGTAGGCCACCGTGCGCGGCGACAGCAGCCGCACTCCGTCGAGCTCCCCGCCCCGGCGCAGCATCTCGGCGAAACGGAAGTAGTCACCGGCCGTTCCGACCAGGCCGCCTCCGCCCGACCAGGCCGGCGGGCGGGTCAGGGCGGCGTCGCCGTTTATGAGCAGCGCCGGCGCCGAGATGCCGGCCGGGTTGGCCATGTAGGCCGCGGCCAGGCGGTCGGCCCGGTCGGGCTCCGCCCAGAAGCCGGTGTCGGACATGGCGAGCGGATCGAGGATCCGCTCCCGGAAGAACTCGTCGAGCGACCGGCCCGACACCACCTCGACCAGGCGGCCCAGCACGTCGGTGGCCACCGAGTAGTTGAACTCGGCACCCGGTTCGAACAGCAGCGGCAGGGACGCCCACATGTCGCAGCACGCCTCGAGGTCGGCGTCGGGCGGGGTGCCCCACTCGAAGCCGGCGGAGCGGTACATGGCGTCGACCGGGTGGCTGTGGTGGAATCCGTAGGTGAGCCCGGCGGTGTGGGTCAGCAGGTGCCAGACCCGGATGGGCTCGGTGGCCGGCCGGGTGTCGGGCTTGGCCGAGCTGCCCGAGCGGTACACCCTCATGTGTTCGAACGCCGGGATCCAGCGGGATACGGGGTCCTTCAGCTCGAAGGCCCCCTCCTCGTAGAGCATCATGGCGGCCACCGAGGTCACCGGCTTGGTCATGGAAGCCAGCCGCCAGATGGTGCCCGGCTCCACCGGGCGGGCGCGCTCGCGGTCCCTCATGCCGTAGGTGGACAGGTGGGCGACGCGCCCGCCGCGGGCCACCAGGACCAGCCACCCGGGAAGGCGGCCGTTGTCCACGTAGGAGGCGAAGTGGCGGTCGATCCGGGTCAGCCGGTCCGCGTCCATCCCGGCGTCGGCCGGGTCGATGTCTGGTTGGAGTTCCCCCATGCGAGGAGCTTAAGGGGATCCGTCCGGCGCCGGCGGGAGCCACCGGGGGTTGGCCACCCGCAGGCGGTCGGCGGTGTCGTCGGTGAGCGCCCGGCGCAGCTCCGGGGTGTCGGACAGCTCACCCGAGCGGATGGCCCGGGCCAGCTCGGCGTCGGAGTCGAAGCCGAGCGCGGCCAGCCGCTCCTCGTGGCGGCGGGCCTGTCCTGGGCCCAGGTCCATCTCCCTGGCCACCATCTCCAGGGCGTGCACCGCGATGCGGGCCTGGTGGCGGTCCGGGCCCTCGGCCCGGGGCATGAAGTCGTCGCGCAGGTAGCCGATGACGGCGTCGAGCAGCTCCGCCGCCGTCGGCCGGCCGTGGAGTTCCCCGCCGGTCACGGCAGCTGCTCCAGCAGGTCCCACTCGCTCTCGCACACCCTCCGGCCGATGACGGCGTGCTCCAGCGACCGGACCATCCCGTCGAGGTGGCGGCGGGCCTGCATGGCGCTGATCACCGCCCAGAACCACGTTCCGGCGATCTGCCACCACCTCAGGGCGTCGGGGTCGAGCACCCGCCCCCCGGTGGCCCGGTCGTAGGCCGCGGCCCACTCGTCGGGCTCGGGGAACACCCCGGGTGGCCGGTGGCGGTCGAAGCGCCAGGCCCGGATGGTCGCCCAGGCCACGTCCTCGTGGGGGTCCCCGAGGTGGGCCAGCTCCCAGTCCAGCACGGCCCGCAGGCCCCGGCGGTCGACCAT
>JAKAXN010000630.1 GCA_021816565.1 Actinomycetes bacterium | reverse complement strand
GTTCCGCCGACCCTCCACCTTCACCCGGTACAGCACCAGGAGGATCGGGGTCAGAACGGCTTTCAGCACCCAGTAGGCCATGTCCTCACCCCAACTTCGTCAAAGCCTTGCGCATGTTCCGGATGGCCTGCTGGATCCGCTGCTCGTTCTCGATGAGAGCGAAGCGGACAAATCCCTCGCCGCCCTTGCCGAAGCCTACACCCGGGGAGGTCGCCACATCGGCCTCTGTGACCAGGAACTTGGCGAACTCGAGCGACCCCATCTCGGTGTAGGGCTCGGGAATGGGGGCCCAGACGAACATGGTCCCCCGGGGCGGGTCGATCTTCCAGCCGATGCGGTTCAGCCCGTCGCAGAGGGCGTTGCGCCGGGAGTTGTAGATGTCGTTGACCTCTCTGGGGTACTCGGAGGCCTCGTTGAGCGCCACGATGGAGGCGATCTGGATGGGCTGGAAGGTCCCGTAGTCGAGGTAGCTCTTCAGCTTGGTCAAGGCGGCCACGATCTCGGGGTTGCCGACCATGAACGCCACCCGCCATCCGGCCATGGAGAAGCTCTTGGTCATGGTGTAGAACTCGACCGCCACATCCTTGGCGCCGGGGACCTGCAGCACCGAGGGGGGCTCGAAGCCGTCGAAGGCGGTGTCGGAGTAGGCGAAGTCGTGCACCAGGATGACCTCGTGCTCCCGGGCGAACTGCACCAGGCGCTCCATCCACTCCAGGTCCACGCACTCGGTCGTGGGGTTGTGGGGGAAGGAGAAGACGATCACCCTCGGCCGGGGCCAGGTGGACTCCCAGCTGTCGATCAGGTTGGCGAAGAAGTCCTGGTCGGGGCCGAGCTGCACCTGCTGCACGTCGGCGCCGGCGAACAGCGGGGCGTAGATGTGGATGGGGTAGCTCGGCGTGGGCACCAAGGCCGTGTCGCCCGGGCCGACCAGCGTCCACATCAGATGTGACAGCCCCTCCTTGGCCCCGATGGTGGTGACCACCTCGGTGTCAGGGTCGAGCTCCACGCCGAAGCGCCGCTTGTAGAGGTTTGCGACCGCCAGCCGCAGCTTGGGGATGCCCCTCGACGCCGAGTAGCGGTGGTTGCGGGGATTGCGGGCTGCTTCGGCCAGCTTGTCCACTGCTACGTCGGGGCTCGGGATGTCGGGGTTACCGAAACCCATGTCCACTACGTCGCGCCCGGCCCGGCGGGCCTCGTCGCGTAGCTCGTTGATGATGGCGAAGACGTAGGGCGGCAGCCCGTTGATCCGGCGAAACTCCACGCCGAGAGGTTACTGGTCGCCCGCTCGCATGACGGGGCAGTTTCCGCTCCGGGCGGCCGGGGGCTCAGGCCGAGACGGCCAGCAGCCCGGCTCCCACGGCTCCGGCCTCCGGGCCGAGCGAGGCGGCCAGTATCTGCACCGGGGGCCGCACCGTGGCCGCCTCCACCAGCTCCAGGAATGCCCGTCTGGTCGGTTCGAGCAGGACGTCGCCCGCCTGCACCAGTCCGCCGCCGAGGACGATCACCTCCGGGTCGAACAGGTTGGTGAGGTTGGCCAGGCCCACCGCGACCCACCAGGCGAAGCGGTTCATGATCTCCACCGCCGCCGGGGAGCCGGCCGCCGCGGCGGCGGTCACGTGCTCACCTTTCACCGCCTCGGGATCGCCGCCGGCCATGTCGACCAGATCCCCGGCCGAGCCGGCCACCGCCGCCTCGCGGGCCAGGCGTCCCAGGCCCGAGCCGGACGCGAACCGCTCCCAGCAGCCCCGCTTGCCGCACGGGCAGGGCGGTCCGTTCGGGTCGATGACCATGTGGCCGAACTCGGCGGCGTAGCGGTTGGCTCCCTCGATCAGCCTGCTGCCCGAGACGATCCCTCCCCCGATCCCGGTTCCCAGCGTGACCATCAGCATGTCCGAGAACCCCCGCCCGGCTCCCCGCTCGTGTTCGGCCCAGCACGCCGCGGTGGCGTCGTTGCCGATCCAGAACCGGCACCCCGGCTGCGCCGCCCGGAACGCCGCTCCGAGCCCGGAGCCGGCCGCTCCCTGCAGGTTGGGGGCGAACACCAGCCGGCCTTCCTTGTCGACCAGTCCCGGTACCCCGACCCCCACCGAGGACGGGTGTCCCTCGGTGAGGCGCCGGGCTGCGGCCAGCACCTCCTCGACCAGCTCCTCTCCGGTGCGGGGGGCGGCCGCCATCTCATCGGCCACCACTCCCCCGTCGGTCTCGAGGCGGATGGCCAGCAGCTTGGTGCCCCCGATGTCTATGCCGACCGCCCCGGCCGCCACCGCGGCACCCATTCAGCCGGCGACCCGGTTGAGCAGCCGGCGCATGCCGTTGAGCCAGCGGTCCCGGTCGGCGACCTTGGCCTGCTCGTAAGCGGCGACCTGCGGGTGGGGCAGGATGAGGAACCGGTCGGCCCGGATCGCCGCCAGCACCTCGTCGGCCACCACCGACGGCTCCAGTATCTGCCCGCTGGCCTCTAGCTCGGCCTGGCTGGTGGCGTCCCCGCCGGTCACCATGGGGGTTCGGACCCCCTGGGGGCACAGGCAGTGGAATTGCACCCCGCGGCCCCCGTAGTTGACCGACAGCCACTCGGCGATGGCAACCGACGCGTGCTTTGTCACCGT
>JAKAXN010000629.1 GCA_021816565.1 Actinomycetes bacterium | reverse complement strand
TCGGGCCCCCGGGGGCTTCCGGAGGTTCCGGAGTCGGCCCGCAGCAGGATCCCCAGTTGATCCAGGTGTTCCAGTTCCCCGGCGAAGATGGAGGAGTCGGCTCGTGAGTTCTGAGGATGTGGCCGGGCGGTCTCCGTCGCTGGAGCTGACGCCCACCCGCAAGCTCCGCATACTCACCGGCCGGACCCATCCGGCTCTGGCCGTGGACGTGGCCGCCGCGCTCGGCGTGGAGCTCGGTGACCCCAAGCTGGTGGACTTCGCCAACGGCGAGCTGCGCCCCCGCTTCGCCGATTCGGTGCGGGGCAACGACGTGTTCGTGATGCAGTCGCACGGGCGCAGTCCGGGTCGCTCGGTCAACGACTCGCTGATGGAGCAGTGGATCATGATCGACGCGGCCAAGCGGGCCTCCGCCAAGCGGATCACCGCCGTGTGCCCGTATTACGGCTACTCCCGCCAGGACCGCAAGTCCAAAGAGCGTGAGCCGATCACCGCCCGTATGGTGTCGGATTTCTTCAAGACCGCCGGGGCCGACCGGATCATGTCCATCGACCTGCACTCCGGTCAGATCCAGGGCTTCTTCGACGGTCCGGTGGATCACCTGACGGCGGTGCCGCTGCTCACCACCTACCTGCGCGAGCACGCCCCGAGCGGCGACTTCGTGATGGTCGCACCCGACACCGGGCGGACCAAGGTCGCCGAGCAGGCGGCCCGCCACGCCGGGGCCGACGTGGACGTGGCCGCCGTGTACAAGCGCCGGCCCAAGGACGTGGTCAACCAGGTCCAGGCCCTCGACGTGATGGGCGACGTCGACGGGCGCATGTGCGTGCTCATCGACGACATGATCGACACCGCCGGCACCATCTGCGCGGCGGCGGAGATCCTCCTGGCCAAGGGGGCCACCGAGGTGTGGGCCATGTGCACCCACGCGGTGCTGTCGGACCCGGCCACCGACCGCCTGAAGAACTCGCCGATCGCCCGGGTGGTGGTGACCGACACCCTGCCCCTCCCGGCCGAGAAGCAGATCGACAAGATCGAGGTCGTGTCCATCGCCAAGGTGGTCGCCGACTGCATCGACGCGGTGTTCAGCGACCGCTCCGTGTCGCAGATCTTCGGCGGCGAGAACCAGACCTGACGAGCCGCCCCGGGCGCCCCGGTCTGACCGGGGCCCGCTGTTCCCGCTAGGATCTCACGGTCCCTTTTCGAGGAGTGGCAGGAGCGCGTTTCGATGGCAGAGATCACCCTGGTAGCCGAGCCCGGCCGGACCACCGGTTCCAGCGAGTCCCGTCGGCTCCGGGCCGCCGGCCGCATCCCCGCCGTGGTGTACGGCCACGGGATGGAGGGCATCTCGGTGTCGGTCGACGGCCGGGAGTTGCGCCGCGCCCTGTCGGGCGATGCCGGCACCAACCAGCTGCTGGAGCTCCAGCTCGGCTCCGAGAGCCACCTGGCCATGGCCCGGGTGCTGCAGCGCCACCCGGTGCGTCACACGGTGCTGCACGTGGACTTCCAGATCGTGAGGCGCGACGAGGTGATCTCGGCCGACGTACCGGTGGTGCTCACCGGGGAGGCCAAGTCGGTGTCCCAGGAGGGCGGCGTGGTGGAGCAGCCGCTCACCACCCTGAGCGTCAACGCGGTGCCGGCCCGTATCCCCTCCGCCATCGAGGTGGACATCACCGACCTGTCGGTCGGTGAGGGCATCCGCGTCGGTGACCTGAAGCTGCCGTCCGGGGTGACCACCGACGTGGCCGACGAGGAGATCGTGGTCATCGGCTCCATCTCCCGGGTGGCCGAAGCCGTCGGCGAGGTCGAGGCCGAGGAGGCCGCCGCCGCGGGTGGCGAGCCCGGTGAGGGCGGCGGGGAGGCCGGGGCCGGCGAGGAGGCGGCCGAGGCCGGCTCCGACTCCGAGGAGGGCTAGCTGCTCGGCCGGATCGGCCGGAACGGCCCGAACGACCGGCCGGCCCGCTCCGGTACCCCCTCCGACCTGTTGGCCGTCGGTCTGGGCAACCCCGGCCGGGAGTACACCGGTACCCGCCACAACGTGGGAGCCGATGTGGTCGCCCTGCTGGCCGAGCGCCACGGCGGCTCCCTCCGGCGCTCCAAGGAGCAGGCCCTCGTGGCCGAGGTCCGCGTGGGTGGCCGGCGGCTGGCGCTGGCCTTCCCCCAGACCTTCATGAACGACTCGGGGCGGGCCGTGGGCCCGCTGGTCCGGCGCTTCGGCATCGAGGACCTCTCCACCCTGGTGGTGGTCCACGACGAGCTGGACCTGCCCCTGGGCGCGGTGCGGGTGAAGGCCGGTGGCGGTCTGGCCGGTCACAACGGCCTGCGCTCCATCAAGGCCCACCTCCACACGGAGGCCTTCAGTCGGGTCCGCATAGGGATCGGCAAACCCCCCGGCGGCAAGGATCAGGGGGCCGACCACGTGCTGCGGGCCCCGTCGAAGAAGGTTCGGGAGGAGCTCGACGTGAGCGTCGAGGTGGCCGCCGACGCGGTGGAGTGCATCCTCGCCGAGGGCCTGTCAGTGGCCCAGAACCGGTTCAATGGTCGCCGTGAGTGACGTAGTTGCGCCCGGCGGTGCCCTGGCCCCCCTGCTGCCCCTGCTGCGCCGCGACG
>JAKAXN010000108.1 GCA_021816565.1 Actinomycetes bacterium | reverse complement strand
GTTCCCGGGCGGCGCCCGCCCCGCGGCGGCGGTCAGCCGCAGGCGTAGTCCGGGTCGTACTGCGCCGGTCCCCCCGAGGTCCCGTACCCGTACTGCACCAGGGTCATCTTCCCCCCGGCGAAGGAGAAGCCGCCGTTGGAGCAGAACGCCGTGGCCGAGTAGGCGTCGCCGGTCACGTAGTCAGCGCCGGCCGCCCAGATGGGCATCCCCGGGAAGGTGAGGGATCCGGCGATGCGGGGCCACTGGTACGAGGTGGAGTAGATCCCCGCACCGACGCCGGTCGAGTGCAGCCCGTCGATGGCCCCCCGGATGACCGCGGCGTTCGTGGTCAGATTCGACGACCAGTACCCGCTCTCCACGTCGAGCCACCAGAACGCCGGCTTGACCCCCACGCTGTTGGAGTACGCCACCCAGTGGCGGGCCCAGAAGTAACCGAAGTTGTAGCCCTCGCAGGTGGTGTTGCCGTTGCAGGTCCCGCCCGGGCCGCTCAAGGACTCCGCCGGGGCGGGTGAGGGGAGGGCGTCGCCGAAGATGTAGGCCGACATGTTCTGGCCGGCCCAGGCCGCCTGCTGGGTGTAGCAGGGGTTGGGGCTGGCGTCGATGGCCCCGCCCGAGACCTGCACCACGGCGAAGCTGCGCGGGGCCGGGAGGCTCCCGCACTGCCAGCGGGAGACGTCGTAGCCGATGGTGCCTCCCACGGGGATGCCGCTGCCGTGGGTGGCGCCGACGCTGCCGTGGATGGTGGAGATCACGGTGGTGAAAGGCGCCGGGCTGGACGACCCTCCGGCCGATCCGAGGAACGGGGCGTCGCCGAAGGTGAAGATCCCGCCGTCGGCGGCCGCCAGCCAGTAGCCCCGGCCGTCGCTGGTGGCGGCCATCCCCACGATCGGCTTGGCCAGGCGCACACCGCCGGTGGAGCCGTAGAAGTGGGCGTCGCCGAAGGTGAAGATCCCCCCGTCGCGGGCGACCAGCCAGTAGCCCCGGCCGTCGGGGGTGGCGGCCATGCCCACGATGGGCTGGTTGAGGCGGATACCCCCGGTGGAGCCGTAGAAGTGGGCGTCGCCGTAGCTGAAGATCCCCCCGTCGGAGGCGACCAGCCAGTAGCCCTGGCCGTCGGGGGTGGCGGCCATGCCCACGATGGGCTGGTTGAGGCGGATGGCCCCGGTGGAGCCGTAGAAGTGGGCGTTGTAGGAGAACACCCCGCCGTCGGAGGCCACCATCCAGTAGCCCCCCGTGGTCGGGTCGGCGGCCATGCCCACGATGGGCCGGTTGAGGCGGATGCCGCCGGTGGAGCCGTAGAAGTGGGCGTCGCCGTAGCTGAAGATCCCGCCGTCGGAGGCCACCATCCAGTAGCCCTGGCCGTCGGAGGTGGCGGCGGAGCCGACGATCGGCCGGTTGAGCGGCGTTCCCCGCAGGGAGCCGAACCACTGGGCGTCGTAGCTGTAGACCCCGCCGTCGGCGGCGGCCAGCCAGTAGCCCGGCGTCACCGCCGGGGTCGTCGCGGCTGTCGCCTGGTGGGCCGGTCCCCCGACCACCAGGGCCGCTCCCGCCCCTGCCAGGGCCGCCACCGAGGTGGCCACCCGCCTCGTGACAGCACCGATCCGGCGGGCGCGCCGCGTTGTACCAACCTTCACTCTCTACCTCCCGCCCGCGATCCGCGCTCGCGTCGAGTTGTCGCTCCCTTATCGGGAGAAGGCATCGGCGCGACCGGGAGCCACCTTGAACCGGGTCACGCCCAGTCCCGTACCCGACCGCTCAGAACGGTCAATCCGCCCGGGCCGGGACCGGCGTCCGGGGGCCGCATTCGCCGAGCGGACATTTTCCCCGGATGGTCGCCCGGTCCGGAGGTACGACTGATTGCGGGTGCCGGCAGCGGGTAGCTCGTCGGCACCCGGAAGCGAAGAGCCGGAGTGGATCGCCAGGAGCGGAGCTCGATATGAGTCATGAGTTGAGTAGCCGGGAGCTACGCCGGTCCGTCCGGCGGCACGTGGAGTCCATGGGGACCTCTCCGGGGGAGATCGCCAACTCCCTGGCCACGGGCGGAGCCCGGGGGATACCGGCGGAGGTCAGCGAGTGCGTGCTGGCCCGCTACATGCAGGCGGTGATCGGCGTCGAGGCTTCCGTCCGGCGCATCGTGGTCAAGGAGCGGTCCATCCGGCTGTACCGGCACGGCTGCCGCCTGCCGGTGGTGGTGACCCTGCCTCTGGCCGCCTCCAAGTTCATCCGGGCCTTCGACTCGGGCTGCTACCCGGAGCTGATCGACGGGCTCGGGGTGCTCGACCGGGGCTACCGCTTCGGGGTGGGCGGGATCGCCGGCCCGGCCGGGGACCAGGCCGGTCACGGCCTGGGGCTGTTCTCCTAGCTCCCGGTCTCCCAGCTCCCGGTTCTCGCGGTCAGACGGTGGGTTCGGCCTCGGCCGGCCCGGACCCGACGGTGACCTCCCGGTCCGCGCCCTCGCCGGGGCGCATCTGTCGCTCCGACTCGGCCGCCGAGGCCACGTCGGTCGGGTAGGTGCGACGGGCCCGCAGCACGAAGTAGCCGCTCACGGCCAGGGGGGCCAGCATCACCAGGAAGGTGTAGTCGAGTCCGTGGGCTGACGCCGCCGAGACGCGCGCGGCCTTGTCGTTGACGCCCGATCCCAGGCTGGTGCTGCCCGGGCTTCCGAACAGCTGTGAGACGAATCCGAACAGCAGGGGGGCGAAGGCTTCGAGCAGGGTCCGGATGAACGTCCGGATGGATTCCGTCCGGCCCCACATCCGCGACGGGACCACGTCCAGGCGGGCGGCGTCGCCGGGCGAGTTGGGGCCCGACAGGAAGGCGGCCGCCACCAGGACCAGCGGCAGGGCCAGGCCCAGGCTGTGGCTGAGCAGGGCGGGGATGAATATGAGGGCGGCGCCCAGGTAGCCCACGCCGGCGACCACCAGGCGGGCGTCGACCCGGCCCCGGCCCAGCCACCGGTCGGCCAGGCGGCCGCCCCCGATGATGCCCGCGATGGCGGCCGCCCCCACCGCCACCGCCAGGAGGGTGGCGATGGATTGGCTGATGTCGTACTGGCCCCGGGCGAATATCACGGCGAAGCTCTTCAGCCCGGCGTAGAAGAAGTATCCGAGAGCCGACGACACGATGAGCAGCACGTTGGTCCGTACCCTGAGCACCCACCTCACGGCGTCGAGGAGACCCATCCGGTCGGGGTCCCTGCGGATCACGATCTCCGGGTTGGGGTCGATGTCCAGTTCCTCCACCCGGTGGAGGGGCATGGCTTCCTCGTCGGGGCCGCCGGCACCCTGGGCGGCGTCCGGCGCCCGGCCCGGTTCCCCTTCGGCTTCGGCTGCAGTGGTGATGTCCTCCGAACCCAGCTCTATCCAGCTCTGGCCGCCGCGCGCCGGCTCGGGCAGGTAGCGGTGGACCACCCAGGCCAGCGCCAGGCTCGGTATGGCCAGCACGACGAAGCCGGCCCGCCAGCCGACGGCAGACCCGATGTCGCCCGACACCAGGAGCCCGGCGCCGGCGCCGAGCAGCTCACCGGTGAGGATGAACCCGTAGACGCGCGACCTCTCGGCGGCGGGGAAGAAATCGCCGGTGAGCGATCCCACTGCCGGACCGGCCGTGGCAGTGACCGCGCCCAGGGCCAGGCGGACCAGCAGCAGCATGACGAAAGAGTTGGCGAATCCGCTCACCGCCTCGGCCGCCGACCAGACGACGATGCTGATCGTCAGCAGGCGGACCCGCCTGGTCTTGTCGCTCAGCACGCCCATGGGCAGCGTGGCCGCCGCCCCCACCAGCGAGGCCACGGTGGAGAGGATCCCGATGTCCAGGTTGCCTATGCCGAATGACGCTTCGAGCTGGGGGGCCATGGCACCCACCGCTCCCTTGTCGGCGCTGTCGAGGGCCAGGATGAGGGCCAGGATCACGATCACCCGCCGGCGGGCCGGGCCCCCCAGCTTGTCGGTCATGGTCTCCGCACCGGAGCGGGCCCGCTCCACGAGCCAGTCGGGCAGCCGCTCCTGCAGCCGGCCCAGGTTGCTACTGGTCACGGGCACCCGCCGGCGTGACTGCCAAACGCACGATGATGTTTCTCCGCTCGATCCACTGGGCCGGGGCCTCCACCCGGCCTGGGCCAACTACCCGGTCCCGGCCCGGTGTCACGGGGGTGCCACGTTAGGAATCGGAGAGAAGGGGAAGGTCGAGCAGGTGACCTTCGCCGCGACGCCGCCCGCCGAACCGGATCACCTGGAGGGCGGAACCGTCCGGCTGGGCGGTTGGGAGCGGACGGGGTCGGCTCCGATCGGATAGGCAGGTCCGTTGCATCCCGCAGCGGTCGGTGCCGGCCTCGGCGGTGCGCTGCTCATCGCCGTGGGCTTCGTGCTGCAGCAGAAGGCCGCCGAGCAGGAACCGGCGGAGGAGCGCCTGTCGTTCCGGCTGCTCGGCCAGCTGTTGCGCCGCCCCATGTGGCTGGGCGGCATCGCCGCCATGGTGTGCGGCCAGCTGCTCGGCGCCGCCGCCCTCGACCGGGGCAGCCTGGCTCTGGTGGAGCCGATCATGGCCACCAACGTGCTGTTCGCCCTGCCGCTCTCGGCCGTCTGGCACCGTCGCCGGCTGGGCCGCCGCGAGTGGGTGGGCGCGGTATCGCTGATCGTCGGGCTGGCGGCGTTCGTGGTCGCCGGCGACCCCTACGGGGGACAGGCGGACCACCTTCCCTGGCCGAACTGGCTGATCGCCATGGGCTCCATCGTGGTCGTCGCCGCCCTGGCGGTGAGCCTGGGGCGCCGGGCGGCGCCGTACCGGGAAGCCACCTACCTGGCCGTCGGGGCGGGCGTGCTGTACGGACTGCAGGATGCCCTGACCCAGCGCACCGAGGTCGGCTTCTCCTCAGGGGTGCTCGGGGCCCTGGCCTCCTGGCCGCCGTACGTGCTGGTCGGAGTGGCGGTGGTGGCGCTGCTGCTCAACCAGTCCGCGTTCGAGGCCGCTCCCCTCGACGCCTCCCTGCCGGCCACCACCGTGGCCGAGCCCCTCGCCGGCATCGCGTTCGGTGTGGGGGTCTACGGGGAGCACCTGTCCCTGCAGTGGCCGCTGCTCGCCGTCGAGGTGGCGGGGGTGGCGGCCATGATCGCCGGGGTGGTCCTGGTGGCCCGCTCGCCGATCGTCACCATGGCCGGCGGCGCGGCCCGCAACGGTGGCGGGGGGGTCGGGGCCCGACCGCCGGGCGGGACCCCGACGGGCTAGAACTTCAGGTGCATGTCGGAGGGAAGAGTGCTTTTCGTGTGCACCGGCAACCAGTGCCGGTCGCCGATGGCAGAGGCCATGCTGCGGCGCGCCATGGCTGACCGCTGCCCGGTGGAGGTGGCGTCAGCCGGGACGGCCGGTGACGGGACGCCTCCCCCCGAGCACGCCGTGGCTGTCATGGCGGAGGTCGGCCTGGACATCGCCGGGCGGCCGAGCCGCAGGCTGAGCGCGCCGGACCTGGCCGACGCCGACCTGGTCATCGCCATGAGCCGTCAGCACCTGGTCGACGTGGCGACGGTCCACCCGCCGGCCTGGGACCAGGCCTTCACGTTCACCGATCTGCTGAAGCGGGGGGCCGCCGCCGGAGGCCGCGTCCCGGGGGAGTCCCTGGCGCAGTGGGCCCGGCGGATGTCGGCCGGGCGGACCCGCTCCAGCGTGCTGGCGGCCCGGTCATCGGGCGATGTCCCCGACCCGATGGGAGGGTCGGTCAGGGACTTCGAACAGACAAGAGCCCTCCTGGAGGAGATGGTGGCGCAGCTGGCCCCGTACCTGTGCCCGGTGCCGGACGGGGCCACAGGCGGGGCGGCCGATCCCCTCCGGAGCCGGTCGCGCTGGCGGCGGCTGCTGCGACCCTGAACGGCCCTCCCGGCTCCGGACGGGGGGGCGGCTAGAAGTCGGCCTCCTCTTCCTCCTCCGCCATGATGGCCAGGCCCAGGCCCTTGAGCACGTTGCCCGCGGCCTTGGTGATCCGGGCGCTGCCGACGATCGGGGCGATGGCCACCAGGACCCCCTGGGCGTCCTCGGCCGTGACGCCGGTGTCGGCGGCTGCGCCCAGGTTGACCAGATAGGAGACCGGGGCCGCGTCCATGGCCACAAGGGCGGCCAGGCGGACCAGATGATAGGTGCGCACGTCCAGGTTGCAGTTGGCCAACGTGTCGAGGTGCATCATGGCCACGGTCTCCAGGACCGGGTAGTCCTCCTGGGCGATGCTGCCGAGGGTGTCTTCTGCAGGACGCTGGGTGTCGGTCATGGGTTCTCTCCTCCGTGGCGTGTCTCGTTCCACGCTGCCCGGATGGACCCCCGCGGTCGTCACCCGCAACGTGTGAGATGCCGGGCCGGCCCGGTCGTCAGACGGAGGCGGAGTTGACCCGGGCCAGGGCCATCGCGGTCAGCGCGCAGAGCTCCCGGAGGGCGGCCACCTCGGCTTCGGTCGCCCGGTGGTGGACCGCCCAGTACACCCCTATCGCCCCCACCGGCTGTCCCGCTCCCACCGGCGCCACCGCCAGGCTCTTGACGAACGTGGGCCGGTAGGCGTCGACGGGTATGCGGCTGTCGTCGTAGACGTCGGGCACCACGGTGCACTCGCCGTGGAGCATGGCCCAGCCGCTGATGCACTGGTCGATGGGAAAGCGCTGCCCCTTCCACAGGGGGCTGATGGCGTCCTCATCGGCGTAGAAACACCGGTCCCCGTCCCGGAGTACCAGGGTGGACCCGTGGGCGCCGGTGATGGCCCGGGCGCCCGTGCGGACCACCTCCTGGATGGATTCCAGGCCCGGCGCGCCGCCGAGCCGCTCCGCTATGTCCGATAGCTCCGCTTCCATGCGATCCTCCTGGCCGGCCGGACCCTCCGACACTACCGCCGGGGTGGACCGTCGGCGCCGCAGGGGTGACAGAGGAGGTGAAAGTTGTCGGAGCTCAGCCGACGGTGTAGCCCCCGTCCACGTTGAGCTTCTGGCCGGTAACGAAGCCAGCCCGTCCCGAGGCCAGGAAGCACACCGCCTCGGCCACGTCCACCGCAGTGCCGAACCGGCGCAGCGGGGTGTTCGCCCGGGCAACCTCGAGGGCCCGGCCGTCCAGGTCCCCCGAGGCGATGAGCCGCTCCGCCATGCCGTCGGTGAGCATGCCCGGTCCCACGCAGTTGAAGCGCACACCGAAGCGGCCCTCCTCCGCGGCCAGGGCCCTCATGAGGGCCTCCACGGCTCCCTTCGGCACCGCCGACAGGCCGTCGCGTACCGGGAAGCGGTCGGTGGCCGAGGTGGTCACCGCGGTGACGCTGCCCCGGCTGGACCGCAGCAGCTCCAGGGCCGGCCCGACCACGCTGAACACCCCCACCACGTCATCGACCAACTGCCGGCCGAGCAGGTCGGGGCTCACCCTGCTCAGATGGACCATCGGCACGTGGGGCCCGGCGGCGTAGACCACCGCGTCGAGGGCACCGAAGTCGGCGGCGACCCTCCGGACGGTCTCCGCGCACGCCCCGCTGTCGCCCAGGTCGAGCCGGTAGGCCCGGGCCCGGGCCGGCCCGGCCTGCCGGACCAGCTCGTCGACGGCGGGGCTGTCGCGCCGGTGGGTGAGCGCAACCGCCGCGCCCCGCTCGGCGAGCATGCGGCTCACCTCCCGCCCGATCCCCCCGCTGGCGCCGACCACCAGAGCGACCCGGCCGGCGAAATCCCCGGCCGGGTGGATGGTGCCGGCGGGCTCGGTCGCCATCCCCGGGAACGTAGCAACGCCGGCCGCTGGGCGCCGCCGGCTGGCGGCGCGGACGTCCCGGTGGCCGGGATGGGAACGCCGTTCGCCGCGGACGCCGGTCCGGCCGGTACGTACCATGTCGGCAATCGCAGGTGGTAGGGGAGGCGACTTTGGCCACACCGGGCCCGGGCAGGCGGCTGCCCCGATCGGACCTTGGACGTTACCGGGACATGGTGGACCCGGTCTCGGCCCGGCGGTTCCGGGACGAGGGATGGTGGGGGGACATGACCCTGGCCGACCTGGTGGAGGAGCACGCCCGCGCCCGCGGGGACCGGCCGGCCTTCATAACCGCCGGGGAGCGGATGACCTGGGCCGGCTACCGCGACGCCGCGAACCGTCTGGCGGCCGTGCTGGTCGGGGCGGGCATGACGCCAGGGGACCGGGTGGCCGTCCTGCTCCCGGACGGGCCCAGCGCCCACGTGGCGCTGCTGGCCAACGAGAAGGCCGGTCTGGTCAGCGTCGGGATCGGGTCCCGGGCCGGGGACCGGGAGATCCGCCATCTGCTGCACAAGACCGGGGCGGCGGCCCTCGTCACCCACGGATCGCACCGGGGGACGGCAGCGTCAGAGCTGGTCGGGGCCCTCCGCGGTGACGGGGTGGCCCTGGCCCATCACGTGGAGATCCCGGCGTTCGAGTCGGACGGGACAGCCCCGGTGCTGGTTGACGGTCGGGTGGTGGACACCGGGCCGGTGGACTCCGAGTCGTTCGCCCAGCGGCGTCTCGGACCGGACGACCTGTTCCTGATCAACTCCACGTCGGGGACCACAGGCCTGCCCAAGTGCGTCATGCACAGCCAGAACTCCAAGTTGTACATGGCCCGCCAGGCTCGGGAGGTGGCGCAGATGGAGGCCGGCGAGGTGCTGCTGGGGCTGGCCCCCATGCCATTCGGCTTCGGAGTGTTCACCACCCATTTCGTGGCGGCGACCGTCGCCGCCCCGTCGGTGGTCATGGACCGCTTCAGCGCCGAACTGGCGGTGGAACTGATCGAGCGGGAGAGGGCCACGGTGCTCGTCTGTGTGAGCACCCAGTTCAAGATGATGCTCAACTCCCCCGAGATGGCCCGGCGGGACCTGTCCTCGCTGCGGGTGATGTTCACCGGCGGGGAGATGATCCCCTACGAGGCGGCCCGCCGCTTCGAGGAGCGGACCGGAGCGTACGTGCTCAACTTCTACGGCTCCAACGAGAGCGGTGTGGTCACCGGGACCCGGGTGGGGGACCCGCCGCACCGGCGTCTCACCACCGCCGGCCGGCTGGTGCCCGGCACCGAGATGCGGCTCTTCGACGACGGCGTGGACGTCACGGCCACCGGTCGGGGCCAGCCCGGTAGCCGCGGTCCGGCCCTGTGCCTGGGCTACTACGACGACCCCGAGGCCAACGCGCTGTTGATGACCGAGGACGGCTTCGTCCTCCACGCCGATATCGTCACCGTCGACGACGAGGGTTACCTGTCGGTCGTCGGCCGCAAATCGGAGATCATCATCCGGGGTGGGAAGAACATCAGCGCCCCGGTGGTGGAGGACGCCGTCTCCTCCCACCCGGCCGTGGCCCTGGCCGCAGCCGTACCGGTGCCCGACCCGGTCTTCGGCGAGCGGGTGTGCGCCTTCGTCCAGCTCAAGCCCGGCTGCACTCTCGAGCTGGCCGACCTGGTGGCCTTCCTCGACGCTGAGGGGGTGTCGAAGGAGTACTTCCCGGAGAGGTTGGTGGTGCTGGCCGAACTGCCCCGCTCGTCCGGGGGCAAGGTGGCCAAGGGCCAGCTCGCCGAGGACGCCCGGCGCCTGGCCCGCTCGCCGGCGTAGGGGGTGGCCGTCGGGTCGCCCCTTGTCCTGTACCGGTGCTTGCAGAAAGATATAGAAGATGGGGAGGAAGGCCAGTGGATAGACGTGGGGGGTTGGAGGTCTGGGCGCCATCGGTGACACCACCGCTCGGGGTCGACTTGTCCGACGAACAGGCCCTGGCCTGCGCCTTCCGGATCCTCGCCGGTGAGGGCTTCGCCGAGAACTTGGCCGGCCACATCACCTGGCAGCGCGAACCGGGGGGCGGGATGCTGGTCAACCCCTGGGGCCTGTGGTGGGCGGAGATCAGCGGTTCGGATGTCTGCGAGGTGGACGCCGACGGGCGGGTGACGGCCGGGAAATGGGATGTCACGCCGGCCATCCACATACACACCGAGCTGCACCGCAGCCGCCCCGATGCCCGGGTGGTCATCCACAATCATCCCTTCTGGGTAACCGTGCTGGCCGCGGTGGACATGCTGCCCGAGCTCCTGCACCAGACCGGGAGCATGTTCCTCAACGACCTGTGCCTGGTCCACGAGTACACCGGGGAGATCGACAACGCCCAGCTGGGGGCCGAGTTGGCGGACCGTATCGGCGACGCCCCGGTCGCCGTACTGGCCAGCCACGGTGTGATCGTCACCGGCGCCACCCTCCCCGAGGCGGTGTACCGGGCCGCCAGCATCGACCGGGTGTGCCGCCTGGCCTACTACGTCCACGTGATGGGCCGGGACCCCCTGGCCATCCCGTCGGGGCTGATGAAGGGCATGAAGGAGTCACTGCTCGAACGGGCGGTGGACGTGTATTGGGCCGGGGCGGTGCGGCTGCTGCTGCGCCGGGAGCCGGACGTCCTCTCATGAGGGCGGCGTAGAGACAGGGGGATCACGAGTTGCGTTCACTGGAAGACCTGGCGGGAGACCGTTCGTTCACCACTGCCGGCCAGGACGGGTCCCGGTCGGTCACGTTCCTGCCGGACCCACCCCGAGCGGCCAGGCGTTACCTGCTGATCTCGGCGGACGACCACATCGTGGAGCCGCCAGACACCTTCGAGGGCCGGGTGCCGGCCCGGCTGGCCGACCGGGCGCCGCGGGTGGTGGAGCGGCCCGACGGTGGTCAGGTCTGGCTCTACGACGGGCAGGAGCTGCCGAACGTCGGGTTCAACGCGGTGATCGGCCGGCCGGTGTCGGAGTACGGCTTCGAGCCGGTGCGCTTCGACGAGATGCGCCGCGGGGCGTGGGACATCGAGGCCCGCATAGCCGACATGGACCTCAACGGGGTGTACGCCTCGCTCAACTTCCCGTCGTTCCTGCCCGGATTCGCCGGCCAGCGGCTGCAGCTGCTCACCCCCGACCGGGACCTGGCGATGGCCAGCGTGCGGGCCTGGAACGACTGGCACCTCGAAGCGTGGGCCGGCCCGCACCCCGACCGCATCATCGCCTGCCAGATCCCCTGGCTGCTCGATCCGGAGGTGGGGGCGGCCATGATCCGGGAGAACGCCGAGCGGGGGTTCAAGGCGGTCACCTTCCCGGAGTCCCCGGCCGGCCACGGTCTGCCCACCATCCACTCCGGCTACTGGGACCCGCTGATCGAGGCCTGCGCCGAGACCGGGACGGTGATCAACCTGCACATCGGGTCCTCGGGGGCGTCCCCCGCCACCACCGACGACGCCCCGCCGGACGTGACCGGGGTGCTGTTCTTCGGGTACGCCATGTACGCAGCCGTCGACTGGCTCTACTCGCTGTACCCGCTGCGCTTCCCCGAGCTTCGGATATGCCTGTCCGAGGGTGGCATCGGCTGGGTGGCGGCTCTCATGGACCGGCTGGACCACATGCTCAGCTACCACGAGATGTACGGGACGTGGAGATCCGACCTGACGCCGGCTGAGGTGCTGCGGCGCAACTTCTGGTTCTGCGCCGTGGAGGACCCGTCGGCTTTCGTGCAGCGCGACCGGATCGGGGTGGAGAACATCCTGCTGGAACAGGACTACCCCCACTGCGACTCCACCTGGCCGCGGACCCAGGAGCTCACCGAGCGCCAGATCGGTCACCTCCCCGCCGCCGACATAGAGCGCATCACCTGGCAGAATGCCGCTGAGCTGTACCGGCATCCTGTACCCATGGAAGTGCGATCTGACCCCGACGCCTACTGACGACCCCCACGCTGACGGCAGGGACGGGTTCGCACCCGCCGCGGCAGGGGCGCTGCGGGGTCAGCGGGTGGCCGAGCTGGTGGCCGACATCCTGCGGCAGCGGATCATCACCGGCCAGCTGGGCGACGGCGATCTTCTGCCCAAGGAGGCGGACCTGCGGGTGAGCTTCCCCGTCAGCAAGCCGTCGCTCCGGGAGGCCATGAGGATCCTCGAGGCCGAGGGGCTCATCCGCGTCCGCCGGGGCAACGTCGGCGGGGCGGTGGTCCACCGGCCCACCTCGGCCAACGTGGCCTACACCCTGGCCCTGGTGCTGTCGGCCAACCGGTCGGCCATACCGGAGGTGGCCCGGGCCATCCGGGAGTGCGAGCCGGCCTGCGCCGC
>JAKAXN010000628.1 GCA_021816565.1 Actinomycetes bacterium | reverse complement strand
CACCGATCACCAGGTCGGCGTCCAGCACGGCCCGTTCGATCTCGTAGGTGTTCGACGCCACCGTCTGGCAGTGCCCCTGGTAGATGCGGTCGGCGTCGCGCAGCCGGCCGATGTTCTTGTCGAGGAGCAGCACCTCGGCCTGCATCCCGAGGGCGATGGCCGCGGCGTTCATGCCCGAAACCCCGGCGCCGATCACCACGACCTTGGCCGCGTAGACGCCCGACACCCCGCCCATCAGCACCCCCCGTCCGCCGCCGTCGCGCTGCAGGTGGTGGGCCCCGGCCTGCGGGGCCATGCGGCCGGCGACCTCGGACATGGGGGCCAGCAGGGGCAGGCTGCCGTCGGGCAGCTGCACCGTCTCGTAGGCGATGGCCGTGGTGCCGGCCGCCAGCAGGGCGTCGGTGCAGGGCCTCGACGCCGCCAGGTGGAGGTAGGTGAAGAGGATCAGGTCCTTGCGGAGCCGGTGGTACTCCTCCTCGATCGGCTCCTTGACCTTGAGCACCAGGTCGGCCTCGCCCCACACATCGTCGGCGGACTCCACCATGGTGGCGCCGGCCGCCACGAAATCGCCGTCGGGGATGGAGGACCCGGTGCCCGCTCCCGACTGGACCAGCACCCGGTGGCCGTGGCGCACCAGTTCGTGGACGCCGGCCGGGGTGCAGGCCACCCGGTACTCGTGGTCCTTCACCTCGGTGGGCACACCGACTCTCACTGGGCTGTCCTCCTAGCGAACCGACCGGACCCGACCGGGCCTCCCCGGTGGTCTAGCACCACGACCCTCCCCCGTTCTCGCCCCAGCCGTTCCGGCTCATTCGAAGCAGCTCATCACGTGCTTGATGCGGGTGTAGTCCTCCAGGCCGTACAGCGACAGGTCCTTGCCGTAGCCGGAGTGTTTGAATCCGCCGTGGGGCATCTCGGCCACCAGCGGGATGTGGGTGTTGATCCACACGCAGCCGAAGTCCAGCCGGCGCGACACCCGCAACGCCCGGCCGTGATCGGCGGTCCACACGCTCGACGCCAGCCCGTACTCCACCCCGTTGGCCCAGGCCACGGCCTGGTCCTCGTCGGAGAAGCGCTGCACGGTGATCACCGGCCCGAAGATCTCGGTCTGGGCCAGCTCGTCGTCCTGACCGACGTCGGCCACCACCGTGGGGGGATAGAAGAATCCGGGGCCGCCGGGCGCTTCGCCTCCCGCCACCACCCTGGCCCGGGGCGACGCCCGCGACACCATCTGGGCCACCCGCTCGAGCTGGGTGGCGTTGTTGAGCGGGCCCAGAGCGGCGTCGGCCACGTCGAGGCCCCCGAACACGGTCCCCCGGGCCTGCTCGGCCAGCGCGTCCACCATGTCGGCGTACGCTCCCGGCGAGACCAGGACCCGGGTCGCCGCGGTGCAGTCCTGCCCGGCGTTGAAATACCCCGCCGTGGCGATGGCCCCGGCCGCCTTCTCGACGTCCACGTCGTCGAAGACCACCACCGGCGCCTTGCCGCCCAGCTCCAGGTGCACCCTCTTCAGGTCGGCGGCGGCGGCCACCGCCACCTCCCGGCCGGCCCGCACGCTGCCGGTGATGGAGACCATCTGCGGGACCGGGTGCGAGACCAGCGACCGACCGGTGTCGCGGTCGCCGCACACCACGTTGAGCACGCCGGGGGGCAGGATCTCCCCGGCCAGCTCCGCCAGCATCAGCGTGGTCACCGGAGTGGTGTCCGACGGCTTGAGCACGACGGTGTTGCCGGCGGCCAGGGCCGGGGCGATCTTCCACACCGCCATCATCATCGGATAGTTCCACGGCGTCACCTGGGCCACCACCCCGACGGGCTCCCGGCGGATCCAGGACGTGTGACCGGCCATGTACTCGCCGGCCGATCGCCCCTCGAGCACCCGGGCGGCGCCGGCGAAGAAGCGCATCTGGTCGACCATGGGCGGGATCTCCTCCGAGCGGGTCAGGGCCAGCGGCTTGCCCGTGTTGCGGCCCTCCGCCTCCACGAAGCGCTCCGCCCGCTCCTCGAGGGCCGCGGCCAGCGTCAGCAGCATGCGGCTGCGCTCGGCCGGCGTGGTGTCACGCCAGCGCTCGAAGGCCCGGGCCGCGGCCCGGCAGGCCAGATCCACGTCCTCGGGGCCCGACACCGGCGCCGACGCGTACGCCTCGCCGGTGGCCGGATCGACCACGTCGCTGCGCCGGCCGCCTCGGGCGTCGACCGGCGAGCCGTCCACGAAGTTGCGCAACTCGGTCACGACTCTCCCCTCTGCTGCTCCGCTGCCCGCACATTGTGCCACGTCGGCCCACCGCCACGAGGGAATCCTTTGTGTTCACCGGTACTGGTTTCTAGAATCCGTTGTCGTGAGCCGCTCGGACGACGAATACCGCGTCGAAGATGACGGCCCGATCCGCGACAGCAGGGGCGCCCTGGACCGGACCAGCAAGCGCATCATCGAGCAGTTGCAGCAGGACGGCCGGCGCTCCTACGCCGCCATCGCCCGGGCCGTGGGCCTCTCCGAGGCGGCCACCCGCCAGCGGGTGCAGCGGCTCATCGACGAGCACATCGTGCAGATCGTGGCGGTCACCGACCCGGCCGCCATCGGCTTCTGCCGCATGGCGCTGCTCGGCATC
>JAKAXN010000107.1 GCA_021816565.1 Actinomycetes bacterium | reverse complement strand
CGGCAGCAGCGGCGTGCCACCCTCGTGCAGCGTGACCACCGGCGTGGAGGCGCTCACGGGCAGGTAGTCGCGGTACTCCTCGATCAGGCCCCGCCAGCCCCGGCCGCCCACCAGCCGATCCCCGACGCCGGTCACGATCCGAGCACCCGCAGGAGGCTCCCGACCCGGTGGACCACGTCCAGGTGGCGCAGCTCCCCCAGGCAGGACTGCACGTCGCGCTCGAATGCCGGGTGGGTGACGAAGACCAGTTGGGCCCGCCCGTCGCCGGTGTCGAGGGTCTCCTGCTCCATCAGCCTGATGGACACCTGGTGCTGGCCGAGCACACCGGAGACGGCGTGGAGCACCCCGGGCCGGTCGGCCACCTCCAGGGCTATGTAGTAGGCGGATCGCAGGTCGTCGATGGGGCGGATGTCGGTGCGCCGGAGGGCCACGGTCCGCCCGGCCCCGCCGGTGGTGAGGTTGTGGGCGGCGTCGAGGAGGTCACCGAGCACGGCGCTGGCCGTCGGCATCCCGCCGGCGCCCCGGCCCAGGAACATCAGCTCCCCCACCGCCGCCCCTTCCACGAACACGGCATTGAAGCTGTCACGCACCGATGCCAGCGGGTGGGTGGCCGGGACCATGGCCGGGTGCACCCTGACCGCGACCTCCTCCGCCACGCCGCCGGTGTCGTCGCGCTGGCGGCGGTGCTCCACCACGGCCAGCAGCTTCACCACGTAGCCGAGCTTGTGGGCCACCGCGATATCGGTCTCGGTGATCCCCGAGATGCCCTCCCGGTACACGTCGCCGGCGACCACACGCGCGCCGAAGGCCACGTTGGCCAGGATGGCGGCCTTGGCGGCGGCGTCGTAGCCCTCCACGTCGGCGGTCGGGTCCCGCTCGGCGTAGCCGAGGCTCTGGGCCTCGGCCAGGGCGTCGTGGTAGCTGGCGCCCCCCTCGCTCATGCGGGTCAGGATGAAGTTGGTGGTGCCGTTGACGATGCCCACCACCCGGCTGATGCTCTCACCGGCGAGCGACTCGCGAAGCGGCCGTATCAGGGGTATGCCGCCGGCGACCGCCGCCTCGAACAGCAGGTCGACCCCCGAGGATGCGGCCGCCTCGAACAGCTCGGCCCCGCAGTTGGCCAGCAGCTCCTTGTTGGCGGTGATCACCGGCTTGCCGGACTTCAGGGCCGTGAGGATCAGGGTGCGGGCCGGCTCGATGCCTCCGATCACCTCCACGACCACGTCCACCTTCGGGTCGGAGACGACCGCGGCGGCGTCGGTGGTGAGCACCCCGGCCGGCAGCGGCACCTCCCGCTCCCTCGACTGGCTGCGCACGGCGACGGCCGCCAGCTCCAGGTCCAGTCCGGTGCGGGCCGCTATGCGCTCGGCGTCGTCGACCATGAGCCGGACCAGAGCCCCACCCACGTGGCCGCAGCCGAGGAGGCCTACCCGAAGAGCCGTTGACATGCCCCGAAGGGTAGTGGGCGCCGGGCCGGTCCTCAGATGTCGAGAGCCATCAGATCGTCGAGCGTCTCCCGTCGCACCACCAGCCGGGCCTTCCCATCCCGGACGAAGACGACGGGCGGGCGGGGCACCTTGTTGTAGGTGGAGGCCATGGAGTGGCCGTAGGCACCGGTGACCGGGGTGGCCAGCACGTCCCCCACCGTCAGGTCCGCCGGCACCTGGGCGTCGCGCACGATCACGTCGCCGGATTCGCAGTGCTTGCCCACCACGGTGACGGTCCGCGGCCGGGGGGCGGCGACGTCGCGCACCAGGAACGCCTCGTAGCCCGATCCGTAGAGGACCGGACGGGGGTTGTCGCTCATGCCGCCGTCCACGCTGACGTAGGTGCGGATACCGGGCAGCTGCTTGACCGTGCCGACGGTGTAGCAGGTGATGGCGGCGGCGGCCACGATGGCCCGGCCCGGCTCGGCGGTGATCCTCACCTGCTCGCCGATGCCGCAGGCGCGGGCCGCGTCTCGCACCTGGGACGCCCAGAAGGTGATCGAGGGGGTCTCCTCCCCCTCCACGTAGGCCACGCCCAGCCCGCCGCCCAGGCACAGCTCCGCCAGTCCGAGGGGGACGAAGAAGTCGGCCAGCACGGCCACCGCCTTCTCGAACGAATCCAGCGAGAACACCTGGGAGCCGATGTGGGCGTGGATACCGGCCAGCACCACCGGCGAGGAGGGGCGGCTCAGACGCGACACCGCCTCGGCCGCCGCTCCCGAAGCCAGCCCGAATCCGAACTTGGAGTCGTCCTGGCCGGTCATGACGTACTCGTGGGTGTGGGCCTCGATCCCCGGCGTGACCCTGACCATGACCGCCGGCCGACGGCCGAGGGCCGGGGCCAGCCGCTCCAGGCGGTCGATCTCGTCGAAGGAGTCCACCATGATGCGCCCGACTCCCGCTTCGAGGGCCCTGGACAACTCGGCGTCGGACTTGTTGTTGCCGTGGAGGACCAGCCGCCCGGCCGGCACCCCGGCGGCCAGGGCCACGTGCATCTCGCCCGCCGTGGAGACGTCGATCATCATCGACTCCTCGTCGGCCAGGCGGGCCATGGCCCGGCACAGGAACGCCTTCGAGGCGTAGGCCACGCCGTCCCCCCAGGCGTCCACCGCCTCCCGGCACCGGCGCCTGATGTGCTCCTCGTCGTAGACGAACACCGGGGTACCGAACTCGGCGACCAGGTCGAGCACGTCCACCCCGGCGATGGTCAGTCGGCCGTGGGGGCCCACGCCGTGGTGCTCGGGCAGGAGATGTCGCGGCAGCGGACCGTGACCGACCGGGTGGGTCGGTTCCGGATCGGGATCAGGAAGCATTCAGTCGTTGGATCCCGGCAACGGCTCGGTCCCGGCCGAGCGGGAGCGGTCCAGGACGGCCTGCACCCGCTCCAGCAGCTCCAGCGGCTCGAACGGCTTGGTCACGTACTCGTCGGCCACGGCCAGGCCGGCCTGGATGTCGGAGGTCTGGGCCTTGGCCGACAGGAGGATGATGGGGATGGACCTGGTCTCCTCGTCGGCACGGAGGCGGCGGGCCACCTCCAATCCGTCGATGCCGGGCATCATGACGTCCAGGACGATCACGTCAGGGTGACCGAGCCGGGCCTGCGCCAGACCGGCCTCGCCGCCGGTGGCGGCGATCACGTCGTAGCCCTCGATCTCGAAGTTGACCTGGAGCAGATTGACGATGACCGGGTCGTCGTCGCAGACCAGCACGGTGCCACTCGGCATCCACTAATGGTAGGCGGTCGGCGGTGGCGCTATGCTCCATCCTCCTGGTACCGCGCCGACGGCCGGTGACAGGATTTTTGCCCTCGTAGCTCAGGGGATAGAGCATCGGCCTCCGGAGCCGGGTGCGCAGGTTCGAATCCTGCCGAGGGCACCACCAGAAAACCCCGCCTGACCAGCCCGGGAGCATCGGTCAGAGCTTCGACGCCATAAGCCGCAGGATGGTTCTTCTGACGGTCCCGCCGGAACCCGTGCCCGACGGCGAGGGCCTCGTGGACGTGATCGCCCGGTGTCGTGGTGTCAGGGTTGCTGGAGATGCTTCGGCAGGTGGGCGATCCGCCATGGTCGACGTCCGCCGGCCAGGAGCACGCCTTTTCGGATGCTGGCGGCGGTGCCGATGCGAGAGTAGAGAACCAGCAGGAGGGTTTCGGCAGGTGCTTTGAGGACGACGTCGACCATTTCCCGAGACGTGGCCGGTCGGCTGTCGAGCTTGCCCTGGTCGAAGGCGAGCACCCAGTCCGATGCACCGCTGACGCGTAGGCAGACCTTGAGGGAGTCCGTAGCGGCAGGCTCGGCGTAGCCGGGAAGGATCTGGAGTACCCCGTTGATGATCAGCAGAGCGTCCCTGGCGTCAATGTTCCACGATCGCCGGGCGCTCCGGGCCAGGTCGCGACCGTGCACGAGGAACTCCCCGATCAGATTGCTCAAGCCACCTGCGGCGTCGATGGAAACGCCCCCGTGGAAGGGAAAGCGGAAGTGGAGGTCCGTGCTCTCCGGAGGGAGGACGGCCCTGACGGTCTTCATCTGCACCTCGAGCTGGGCAAGCAGCTCGTCCATTTCGAGTCCCTGAAGCTCCAGCAGCTCGGCATCATTGATGGCGTCAACGGCTCGGGGGCTGTCACCCAGCCCTTCAGTACTCATGACGTCTCGTTCGGTGTAGCGCCGGGCAACGGTGAGAACGTGGCCAACGACATCTCGGGCCGTCCAGGTGGACCCTTCCGCCACCAGATGGGGACCCACCGATTTGACCAGGGCGGTGAAACGGGCCTGGGCCTGGTCGATCCGCTCCCACAACTCATCTCCGTCGAGAGCCACGAAATGCCTGTAGCTGTGCCCCATCGGAACCCCTTCCCATGAGTACTGCATATTGCAGTACTAAACATTGCAGTACTATGGCCGCGTGGCCACCAAGATGTCAAGCAACTCCTACGCCGTGCTCGGGATGCTGGCCCTGCGTCCGTGGACACCGTACGAGTTGACGCAGCAGTTCCTACGCAGCTTGAGCTGGTGCTGGCCGGTGTCCGAGCGTCTGCTCTACACCGAGCCCGAACGACTCGTGGCCGGCGGGCTCGCCGAGATCCGGGTGCACGACGACGGCACACGTAGTCGTCGCCAGTACTCCATCACCGAAGCGGGGCGACAGGCGCTCCAGGAGTGGCTGGCCACCGACCCGGCCCCTCCCAAGATCTTCAACGAGCCGCTTCTGCGCATCCTCTTCGCAGACCAGGGCGACACGGCCGATCTTCTCGACAGCCTCGACAGCCTCCGGACCCACGTCAGCGAACAGCTGATCGCCGGACGGGCCCAGACCCGCGAGTACCTGGAGGACCGGGGGCCCTTTCCGGCTCGGGCCCACCTAATCGCCCTCTTCGCCGACCTCAACAACCGGATCTTCACCGCCTTCGAGGAGTGGGCTGAGGAGTCGATCCGACAGGTATCCACATGGCCAACCACCCGAGACCTCGGTTCCACCGCCGCCACGATGGAGCTGCTCCAAAAGGTCGCGGGTCAGCCCGTTCAGTGACAACGGCGGTCAGCCGGCCGGCGGCGGGGCCACGGTGACGGTGTTGCGGCCGGCCCGCTTCGATTCGTAGAGGGCCTCGTCGGCCAGCTTGGACAGACGGGACGCCGTGATCCTTCCACCGGTGCCGGTCGCCAACCCCACCGAGGCGGTTACCGGCCAACCGTGGGGCCAGGGTCGGCTGAGCACGTCGCGGAGCCTCTCGGCCGCGGCGGCCGACGCACCAGCGTCGGCGTCCACCAGCAGGACGGCGAACTCGTCGCCGCCGGTGCGGGCCACCACTTCCCCCGAGCGGGTGACCGAGCGCATCCGCCGGGCCGCCTCCACCAGGACGGCGTCACCGGCAGCGTGGCCGTGGGCGTCGTTGACCTCCTTCAGGCGGTCGAGGTCCACCAGGATGAGGCTGACCGGGTGCCGGTGACGGCCGGAAGCCTCGACGGCGGCGGCCAGGCGCTGCTCGAAGCTGCGCCGGTTGGCCAGACCGGTCAGGGCATCCTCGGACGCCATCTCCGCCAGGGCCTGCCACGCGGCGGCGCTGGAGATGCTGGTTGCGGCGGCGTCGGCGAACTCGGCCAGCCGGTCCAGGATCTCCGACCCATCGCCGTCGTCGTGCCTGACACCGACCCCGATGGCGCCCCAGAGCCGGCCGTTGACCATCACGGGGGCGGACGCCCCGAGCCTGACCCCCGCCCGGTACACCTCCGCAGCCAGACCGGCGGAGGCTTCGTCGAAGTGGACCAGCTGGGGATGGCCGGTGTCGGCCACCCTCATCGCGGCGGTGCCCTCCAGGTAGTGGACCGGGTCGTCGCCCGGCCCGACGGTCGCCAGTGACGGCCGGAGGGTCACGACCTCCATACCTTCATCCCCGAAGCGGACCACGCTGGCGTGCAGGCCGTCGAACAGCTCGATCATCGAGTCGACAACCAGCTCCAGCAGCTCGCGCTCCCCCGTCCCAGCCGCAGCAGCCAGGGCGATCCGCCGCAGGGCCGCGTCCTGCATCTCCCGGCGCCGGACGCGCGTGATGTCGGTGACCAGCACGAAGAACCCCCGGACCTCGCCACCGACCGTGTCGGGGACGTAGACCGCCTGGGTGTAGCGGACGTGACCGGCAGCGTCGAGCAGGGTCCGCTCGAACGACTGCTGCCGACCGGCGAGCACGGCCTCGATGTGGGGGAGGTTCTGGGCGTACACCCGCTCCCCGAGGACCTCGCGGATGAGCCGTCCGGTCATGTCGTCGGGCTCGAAGCCGAACCATTCGACATAGGCCTTGTTGGCCACCACGTTGCGCTGCCCGCTGTCCCAGTAGGCGACCATGGCGGGAAGGTGGTCGATGAGCTCGCCGAGAAGTCGCGCCGGGTCATCGATGCGGCGCAGCCGGTCGAAAGTGGTCAATTCGTGGCCCCCGGGAGACCTGTTCCCATTCTGCTGCCAGCTCCACTGTACGCCCCGACGGAACGACGGGCCGGGCGGCCGGGGCTAGGTTCTCGGGACGGAAGCGACCATCAGCGGTGATTCATTCCGTCCTGTATGGATATGTGAGGCACGTGGATAACTCTGCGATTGACCTGGGTGGCAAGAAGGTCCTGATCACCGGCGCGTCCTCCGGTATCGGCGCCGGGTTGGCCGAGGAGTTCGCCCGCCGGGGGGCCACGGTGGGCATCTGCGCCCGCCGGGTCGACCGCCTGGCGGAGGTGCTGGGGCGCTGCCGGCAGCACAGCCCCGCCTCGCGCATGTGGATCGCGGACCTGTCGGCCCCGGGGGCCCCGGAGAACCTGGCCGCCACGGCCGTCGAGGAGCTCGGCGGGCTGGACATCCTGGTCAACAACGCCGGCATCCCCAAGCGCCGTCACGTCACCCGCCTCGACGGTGACACCGTCGAGGCGGTCATGAGGGTCAACTTCCTCGCCCCGGCCCGCCTGACGCTGGCCCTCCTGCCCCATCTGGCGCAGACCGGAGAGGGCCGGGTGGTCAACATCTCGTCGGTCGCGGCCACCCTCAGCTCTCCCAACGAGAGCGCCTACGACGCGTCGAAGGCGGCCCTGTCGGTGTTCTCCGAGGCCCTGGCCGTCGACATGTGGAACCGGGGGGTGGAGGTGCTCGTGGTCTACCCCGGCCTGGTCGACACCGAGCTGGTGAGCGCTCCCGACAACGACCCGGTCGTCGACTCGCCGGCCGAGCCGGTAGCGGTCTCCGAGGTGGTCGCCGCGGTCTTCGACGGCTTGGACCGCCACGCCACGCAGATCTACGTGCCCGGCTTCTTCGAGGAGCTGGCGGCTGGGAAGGCCCGGGACGTGCCGGCCTTCCTGGAGGGGGCGGCGGCGTTCGTGGCCTCCCAGCCCGCCCCGGATGCAGGCACGGCCGCGGTCCCCGACAGCGCCCGCGCCCACACCGAGGCCGAGGATCCAGCCGCAGCCCGGCCGGCACCGGCATCGGTCTGAGCGCTGCCACCAGCGTGGCCGGCCAGCGCAGTCAGCTCAGGGCCAGACGGTCCCGGGTCTCCGCCCACAGCTCGCAGTAGGCCCGGGCCGCGGCGCTGCGGGGCGCGAACACCGCCAGGGGCTCCCGGCGGCCGCCCATCCGCTCGACATCGGCGGCCGCCGGGATGGCGGCCGCCACGATGTCGGGGTACATCGACGGGAGCTGGTCGACCAGATCCCGGTGGAGGCGCTTGCGCCGGTCCACCATGGAGAAGAAGGCCACTATCTCGGGCCTGGTGTCCACCTGGGAGCCGACGAACTCGATCAGCTGCTCGAAGGTGCGGACCGACAGCACCGAGGGGATGAGCGGCACGAGCAGGGCGTCGGCCGTCTCGAACACGCTCTCCGACACCAGCGATATCGACGGCGGGCAGTCGAGAATGACCAGGTCGTAGTCCGCGGCAACCGGGGCCAGTACCCGGGCCAGGCGGCTCGCCGGGCGCTTCGTGGAGTCCAGGACCAGGTCCATGTGCCGGTACGAGAAGTCGGCGGGCAGGAGGTCCAGGCCCTCGATATCGGTGCCCTTCAGCAGCCCGCCGATGTCGGAACGGCCCCGGACCAGCTTCCCCGCCCCGCCGCGCACCTTGGGCCGGACCCGGAACAGGAAGGTGGCGGAGCCCTGCGGGTCCAGATCCCAGAGCAGCGTCCGCAGACCCTCGCCGGCGGCCAGGGTGGCCAGGTTGACCGCCGCCGAGGTCTTGCCCACCCCGCCTTTGATGTTGTAGGTGGCCAGGACCCTCACCGGTGCCCCCGCCGCCCGCCGGCGAAGGTCCGCCGGATCACCCTGCGGGTGTCCGGCCCGCCGAACTGGGAGAAACGGGCCGCGAACAGCTCCCGGGCCTGGCGCTGGCTGGAGCTCAGCCCGTCGAGCACGAACCCCAGAGCGATGAGCGAGTCGGTGCCCCCGGGGGCAGCCGCCAACTCCGGGCCGAGGGCCCGCAGCTCGGCGACCTGGATCTCGTCGTCCTGGAAGTGGCCCAGAACGTCCTGCAGGCCCTTGAGCGCCGCCACCAGGGGCTTGACCCGGCCGGCCGGCCACATCGGCCCGAACAGCTCGAGCAGGTAGCGCAGCTCCTTGCCCCTCTTACGCAGGTCGTGCAGAGCCTGAGGTGGTGAGCTGTCGTCGATGGCCGACCCCATCTTCAGCATGGCCCGGTACACCGACGTGATGCGCCCGCCGGCCAGCTCGCCCACCGGCCGCTCGGAGTCGACTCCCCCGAGCGCCCCGTCGTCGTGGAGCACGGCGGTCCACGCCTCCCACGCCGTGGCGAAGCGCCGGCTGCGCAGCTGGCGCCTCATCTCGGCGAACGCCGCGGCGCGGTGGCCGGCCAGCAGCTCCTCCAGCGGCTTCAGGTCGCCGGCCATGGACGCCGGCACGGGGGACGCCATGACGGGCCAGTCGTGTAGCAGGACATCGAGATCGCGGGTGGGGCCGGTGATCTCCTGCATCCAGCGAAGGTCGGCCCGCGACCGACGGGCCGCCTCCGGCTCCAGCACGGCGCGCATCTCCTTGAGCACCGAGCGGGTCCGCCGGACGGCGACGCGCAGGTCGTGCAGGAACTCCGGGTCGAGGTCGTCGACGGTCCCGTCCAGGTTGGCCTCGACGATCTCGGCCAGGCGCCGGCAAACGGCGACCATGGCGGCGCCGGACGGCATGGCCGGGTCCAGCGCCACCTTCACCTCCGACGACACGCCACGCGGGTTGAGCCCGGCCGCGGCGGACGCCTCGTCGGCCAGCGTCTCCGAGACCGCCTTCAGACCGGCCCGCCCGGTGAGCACGTCGCGCACCCGGGCGAAGTCCCGGTCGTATCCGAGCACCGGAAGGACCCGCAGGCGGGGGGCCAGATCCCGCTGCGCCCCGCCCGCCAGCACCACGGCGTCCTCCCTGAGCAGCCGGACCACCGTCTTGGCGTCGCGGTTGCACACGTTGAGCGCCTGGGACCGCACCCGGATCCGGACCCTGGGAAGCATGGCCCGCTCCTCCAGCACCGCCTCCAACCGGCTGCGGGCGGGGGCCGGCTGCACTTCGGCCGGCAGGATCCGCTCCGCTCGCCGGGGCCGGGCGGTGGCCGTCAACAGGCCGTCGGGCGGGCAGTCCAGGACCAGCGGGACGGCGCCGTTGACGGCCCGGGCCTCCCTCCAGGCCGTCCAGCCCCGGGCCCGGAGCCGTCCGTCGAAGCTGTCGAGCAGCACCCGGTCGGCGGAGCCGGTTGCGCCGGTGTGCACCGGCATGGAGCGACCCAGCGCCCTGAGCACCGATTCCATGTCCGCCTCGGGAGGCAGCGCCAGCTCGACCGGGGCGGGGGTGGGCACCGGCCGATTCTTCCAGACCGGGGCCGGCCCCGGCTGTGCTCAGGCCCCCCCGGACACCAGCCGGTCCCGGCCCTCCCAGTAGGGGGCCCGGAGCTTGAACTTCTGCAGCTTGCCGGTGGCGGTGCGCACGAGGCTTTCGCGCATCTCCACCGAGGTCGGGCACTTGTAGTGGGCCATCCGGCTGCGGGAGAACTCGATGAGGTCGGCTTCGCTGGCCTGCGCCCCCGGCCGGAGGACCACCAGGGCCTTGACCGTCTCACCCCAGCGGTCGTCGGGGACACCGATCACCGCCACCTCGGCCACCGCCGGATGCTGGTAGAGGCAGTCCTCCACCTCGATCGACGAGACGTTCTCCCCGCCGGTGATGATGACGTCCTTCTTGCGGTCGGAGATGACCAGGTACTGGTCGTCGGTCACGTACCCGCCGTCACCGGTGTGGAACCACCCGTCGACCAGGGCCCGGGAGCTCTCCTCCGGCTGGTTCCAGTAACCCTCGAAGACGTGGTTGCTCCGGGCCAGCACCTCGCCCTCGCCGTCGGTGCGCACCCGCACCCCGACGGCCGGGACCCCGGCGCGCGACAGCAGCTGGGCCCGCTCGGAGGGCTCCATGCCGTCCCACTCGGAGCGGGCCCGGTTGATGGTGAGAAGCGGGGACGTCTCGGTGAGGCCGTAGATCTGGATGAACTCCCAGCCCAGTTCGGTCCCCACCCGCTCGATGATCTTCGACGGGGGCGGGGCCCCGGCCACGACGATGCGGACCCGGTCCCGGCCGGGGACCTCCTCGCCCCGCCCCTGCCGGGCGGTGGCGGCGTCGAGGACGGCGGCCACGACCGCCGGGGCGCCGCACATGAGGGTCACCCCGTGCTCGTCGATCCGCCTCAGGATCTCCTCGCCGTCGATCTTGCGCTGCACGACCTGCTTGCAGCCCATGGCTGTGACGGCGTAGGGCATCCCCCACCCGTTGCAGTGGAACATCGGCAGGGTGTGCAGGAACACGTCACGGTCGGTGACAGCGGTGTGCCAGCCGAAAATGGAGGCGTTGAGCCAGCAGTTGCGGTGGGTCAGCTGCACGCCCTTCGGGCGGGCGGTGGTGCCACTCGTGTAGTTGATGCTGAGCGTGGCGTTCTCGTCGGGTTCCCACTCCGCCGGGTTCCGCCCGGCCGGGGCCGGGGCGAACAGCTCCCGGTCGGCTACCCCGTCGAGCAGTACCCGCTCCTTGGCGGTGACGGAGCTGAGCGCCTCGTCCACCTCCGGGTCGACCAGCAGGACCGAGGCCCCGGAGTGGTCCACGATGTACTGGATCTCCTCGGCGTTGAGCCGGTAGTTGACCGGCACCAGGACCCGCCCCCAGGCGCTGACCCCGAAGTAGGAGATCATGAACCGACTGGCATTGGGGCTGACTATCGCCACCCGCTCGCCGTGGTGGACCCCCATGTCCTCGAGAGCCAGGGCCATGCCCCGGGCCCGGGCGCCCAGTTGCTCGTAGGTGATGGCACCGAGGGATCCGGGGGTTCCGGGCTCGTCGACCACGGCGGTCCGTGCCCCGTAGACGGTCACCGCCCGGTCGAGGAAATCGCTGATGGTCAGCGGCACTTGCATGAGGGTCCCCCTCCGAGTTCCGACGGGTCCGGCGCCGTCGCGCCGGATGCGATCACAACTCTGGCACAGGAACGGGCCTGTTACCGCTTGGTGGTGGCCTCCTGGGCGGAGCCGTGGGGCGGGGCAACCGGTGCGCCCACCGCCCGAGCCGGCCGGTGACGCACGTCGCCCTGGCCGAGGGGGCGGGTCCATGCTGCGAACTCGAGCAGGATCCCGTCGGGATCGAAGAAGTAGATGGAGCGCACGAAGGTGCCGGCGTGCGGCTCCTTCGACACCCCGAACTCGCTGTCGTCGTGGTTCATGATGTCGGCGGCATCGACGCCCTTGGCCCGGAGCTTCTCCAGGTACCCGTCGATCCGGTCGGCCGGGACGTTGAACGCCACATGGTTCATCGAAGCGATGGCGGTCACCAGCTCGCCGCCGTCGGGAAGCGTCCGGGGTGAAGCCACCCCGGGCGCCGGCTCGGGGGCGTCGGGAAACCAGAAGAACGCCAGGCAGTCACCGTTGCCCACGTCGAAGAAGAAGTGCTGGCCCATGCCGAAGGGCAGCTCGATGGTCTTGACCAGCGGCATGCCCAGGACACCGGAGTAGAACCCGACGGTGCGCTCCATGTCCCGGCACACCAGCGCCAGGTGGTTGATCCCCCGCAGCTCGAACTCGGCGTTG